>JAJDDV010000033.1 GCA_029260135.1 Phycisphaerae bacterium
TTCGCACGTTGGCCTGCCGCACCCAGACCACCCTCTGGCAATCCATGCAGGCCGTGCTTGACGCGGTGACACCCTCCGACGCCACCAACTGCTTCCGTCACGCAGGATACACGCTACATGTTGACTGAAACCGCTCTAGGGGATCCACTCGGATTCGCAGACTGTCGCACCGTGTCGCGTTTTTTCGCGTTCAGACGCGGTATTCGCGGCGCAAAACGGTAGCCAAAACGGTAGTACTGCTGCGGACACGCAATGTACTCGCCCAATCGCAACTGGGCATGCGTATAGCCTTGGCGGACACCCGTTCTCCGCTGAGATCAACCACCTAGGTCAAAACGATCGAGGTTCATCACCTTGTTCCAGACCGCCACGAAGTCCTTGACAAACTTCTGCTGTGCGTCGGCACTGGCATAGACTTCCGCGATGGCTCGAAGTTGCGAGTTCGAACCAAACACGAGATCGACTGAAGTGGCAGTCCATTTGATCTCGCCCGTCTTGCGGTCCCGTCCTTCGAAAAAGAACTCGCATTTGGGGGACTTCTGCCACTCCGTGCTCATGTCCAGCAGGTTAACAAAGAAGTCATTGGTCAAAGTCCCAGATCGCTTGGTGAAGACACCGAGTTTGGGGTCTCCAACGTTTGTACCCAAAACGCGCATGCCACCGATCAGAACGGTCATCTCTGGGGCCATGAGCGTGAGCAGGTGTGCTCGATCGACCAGCATCTCTTCCGCCGGTCTGTCGAGCTCGTGACCGAGGAAGTTGCGGAACCCATCTGCGGTCGGTTCGAGCACGGCGAATGAGTCCACGTCGGTCATCTCCTGCGACGCGTCGGTACGCCCGGGCGAGAAGGGAACCTGAACGTCATGTCCCGCCTTCTTCGCTGCTTCCTCGACGGCTGCACATCCGCCCAACACAATCAGATCAGCGAGCGAGACCTTTTTGCCGCCCGCCTGCGAGCTGCTGAAATCCTGTTGGATTTTCTCGAGCGTCTGCAAGGCCTTGGCAAGTTCAGCGGGTCGATTGACTTCCCAGTCCTTTTGCGGTTCGAGGCGAATGCGCGCCCCATTCGCTCCTCCTCGCTTGTCGCTTCCGCGGAATGTGGACGCCGACGCCCAGGCGGTTGAGACCAGTTCCGACACGGACAGCCCCGAGGCAAGGACCTTCTTTTTCAGGACAGCGATGTCCTGAGCGTCGATCAGTGCATGATCAACCTCGGGCACAGGATCCTGCCAGATCAACACCTCTTCAGGAACCTCTGGGCCGAGATAGCGCGAACGCGGGCCCATGTCACGGTGGGTCAGCTTGAACCACGCCCTGGCGAAGGCGTCCTCGAAGTCATCAGGGTTCTCGTGGAAGCGCCTTGAGATCTTCTCGTACGCAGGGTCGAACTTCAGGGCGAGGTCCGTGGTCAGCATGGCCGGCACGTGACGCTTTGACGAGTCGTGGGCATCGGGTACTGAGTTGACGCCTGCGCCACCCTTCGGTATCCATTGATGCGCACCGGCCGGGCTCTTTGTCAGCTCCCACTCATATCCGAACAGATTCCAGAAGAAGTTGTTGCTCCACTTCGTTGGCGTTGTGGTCCAGGTGACTTCCAGGCCGCTGGTGATTGTGTCGCCGCCTTTGCCGCTGCCGTAGCTGCTCTTCCAGCCGAGGCCCTGCTCCTCGACGGGGGCGGCCTCGGGGTCTGGACCCACATGTGCCGCATCGCCGGCGCCATGACACTTGCCGAAGGTGTGCCCCCCGGCGATGAGCGCAACAGTCTCCTCGTCGTTCATCGCCATGCGTCCGAAGACTTCGCGAATGTCCTTGGCTGCAGCGAGCGGGTCCGGGTTGCCATTTGGCCCTTCCGGGTTTACGTAAATCAGGCCCATCTGCACGGCGGCAAGGGTGTCCTCGAGCTCCCGATCGCCGGAGTAGCGCTTGTCGCCAAGCCACTCGCTTTCGGCCCCCCAGTAAATGTCCTCTTGCGGTTCCCAGACGTCTTCACGGCCTCCAGCAAATCCGAACGTCTCGAAGCCCATCGACTCGAGGGCCACGTTGCCGGTCAAGATCATCAAGTCGGCCCACGAGATCTCGCGGCCGTACTTCTGCTTGATCGGCCAGAGCAACCTGCGGGCCTTGTCGAGGTTGGCGTTGTCCGGCCAACTGTTCAGGGGCGCAAAACGTTGGGTGCCATACCCCGCGCCACCGCGACCATCGCCCATGCGGTAGGTGCCTGCGCTGTGCCACGCCATTCGGATAAAGAGTGGCCCGTAGTTGCCGTAGTCCGCGGGCCACCAGTCCTGCGAATCAGTCAATAGCGCTTCGATGTCTTTCTTCAGGGCATCAAGGTCGAGCTGCTTGAATTCCTCGGCGTAGTCGAACTCCGCGCCCATCGGATTGCCCTTGGCGGAATTCTGATGGAGTATCTTCAGGTTCAACTGGTTCGGCCACCAGTCCCGAATCGACATGGCCCCAGCGGCCGTGTGTCTGTTCGGACCGGCCTGCTCGCCCATTATTGGGCACTTGCTACTGCTCTGCATGTGTTTCTCCTTCTTAGATTGGGCCAACACGATGCCACCATCAGGCCCTACCCAAAGGCTAAGTGCGAAAGCGACAAGCCAAACTAGCCTTGTTCCTCTGTTTAGACGCAGCGCGCGTCTTGGAACAGCTCCGTTCGTCACGGGGAACTTGCTTGCGGCTGTGTATTCTGTCACGTGATTTCTCCTAGCGTTTGATCCAACATTGGTTGATCTGATCTCGAAGTTTCGTTTCATCGTTGTTTAGTCTCCCTCGCCCGAATTATCCGCGAGACACTCGGGACAGGTGCCCCAGAAGATCACCTCCGCCTCATCGATTTGGAAGCCCGAGTCAGCGGCGGCGGTCAAGCATGGGGTCTCGCCGACGGCGCAATCGACGTCGACCGTTTTTCCACAGGTGCGGCAGATCAAATGGTGATGGTTGTCATCCACCCGGTCCTCGTATAGAGCCGGCGACTTCGCAGGCTGGATACGCCGGATGATGCCCTTCTCGACCAGCATCGCGAGGGCGTCGTACACCGCCTGTCGCGAAACGGCACCGATATCTGCACGAACATCCTCGGCGATAGCGTCCGCCGTGGCGTGGGGCCGACCGGCCACCGCCCGCATGATGGCCAAACGCTGGGCAGTGACTTGGACCCCGTGTTCGCGAAGGAGGGTGGCCGGGTCTTTGGGCATGGCCGGATTCTACGTCAAATCCTGGACTGTGTCCAATCGTGGATGGAATCTACTATTGCCGCGACACTGCATGGATTTGGTCTCATTATCGATTGGTTGGCTGACCGACCTAGCGGCGGAGAGCCGCTCACTTGATTGTTCGCACGCAGCCGCAAGTCCTACGCTGTCAAGTGCTTAGCGCCGATTCTGCCGCCTTCGAGTTGAGCTGCCAAAACGGTAGCTACCGGTTTGTACCGTCTTTTTGAACGCTCAGCAGGAGCTACAGCAACGATGTGTGGAACGTAAGTTGTTGTATGCAAGCGACTTACAATCTCCCCGAGTAGGACTCGAACCTACGACCTAGCGGTTAACAGCCGCTCGCTCTGCCAATTGAGCTATCGGGGATACGTCGTGCTTGCGGCACGGTCGGCCGACAATGTAGTGGATCATTTCGGCAAGTCAACCACTCGGGATCGGCGTCAGGAACGCTGCCCCGCGGTTCGGTCAGTACAGAAGCTCTCCGCCTGCGGCGCCGACTTGCCGCTCCCAATCTCGGCGCACCAAGCCCAGACCGTACAGGCAGTGCTCGAAGTCCTCGCTGAGATGGCGGAACATCGACGAGGGCGGCCTGTCGTCCTCCCCGGCCAGCTCCGAGACGATCGCATAGCATCGTTTCCCGCGCGAGACGTACTCCAGCAGGATGTCCGACGGATTGCCGCTTCGACGGAGTTGCTCGGGATAGACGCCGGCCCAAAACAACGTGTAATCGCCGATCTGTCGATACACACACCGATCACGCTCGAGCTTGGTGGCCGGCTGCGCATCCAGAAGAACGGAGAGCATCAACGCGATCTGCTCCAGCTCCTTTCCTTGCGCGTTGCGAATGGCGTGAAGCCGATCGACACGCGTGAAATCGACCAACAGATCAGCCAAGTAAGAGGTCAGCGCCGGATCGCACATTCCCACCTCGGCACAAAACGCCTGCTCGACCAGTCCGGAGAATAGATGTCGTAGCGGATGATCTCGCCGGATTGATTCCATGCTCTCCCTCGACTGCCGGGCACCGACCCGCAAACTCGCCCACCCGGCGATCGGTCGGTCCGCGGCTTGATCCCCCACCCGAGCCCTCGCCATCCGAACACCGTGAACCCTCGAATAATCCTAGGATTCGCGTCCGCCGCAGGCAAACGAATGACACCGCAGGTCGTAGCGATGAAACGTCCGATAGAATCCGGCGAACGAGCGGCGCATACCGGCGCGTCGGAATCCCGAGGGTAGGGTCCGGATAGGCAAGAGACCGGGTGGCGTTGGGGCTGAAAACTCGCTCGGCCGTTGATAGGTACAGACTGAGGGGGCCACGTCATCTCCCCTCAGTAAGGAAACTCGCGCCGATCCCCGGCGGAAGGCCACATTCGGATGTCGCAGCAGGGTCGTGCTGACGGCTAGTCGTCGTCGCCCTCGCGTTCCGCATCACCCTCGGCTGAATCCGCCACAGAGGCCGATTTCCTAGGCCGGAGGTTCTTCTCTCCGGCTGTCCGAGTCTTGCCCTTGGCGCTGGATCGGTCCGACTTCTCCGCATGGCGCTGCAGCTGCGCCGTGGTGAGCAGGTTTCGAAGCCGCTCGCCCATCTGCTCGGTAAGCTCCATGACAGGCTCGAAGAGCTTCTTTCGATCCGCGTCGAGCTGCTGCTTGGCCTTGCTGTCACGGCGTTCGTGCGCCGCGGTCAGTTCTGCGTAGATCTTCGCCAGTTCATCTTTCTTGCTCGCCTTGAAGTCGTTGGCCTTGGCCTTGAACTCCTCGAGGATCGAACGCGCAGAGGTGATCTGGCCCTTCTCGAGCTCATACTCCTTGATAAACTCCTCCACGATCGTGTCGAAGATGTGATCCGGCTTGAAGCCATAGACAATTTCGGGGCGCGGCAATTTATGGCCATCCGGCTTCGCAGGTCGTTGCGGACCTGCGTTCGCAATCTGCGGGTCCGGGAAAATGCTCTTGTTCGTCTTCGTCCCCGCCGCCCAACTGTTGAGATTCTCGTCCATCGACGTGAACGTCTTCTCCATTTCGCTCAGGTCGAAATCGTGAACCTCGCGCTGCCCAGGCGTCAGATAGAGCCTCCACTCCTCGTTTGCTCTGAAAATGGCCTCCTTGGCGGCTTTCGCCAGGGGACCCGCCGCCTTACCGAGGCGCTTTCGATCTTCTTCGTTTGCTGGATCGCGGAATTGCGAGTGGATCAGGTCTCGAATGACAGGCCAGACCTCCTCCTCGTGATCCCTCAGGAACGCCTCGACCTCTCGCTTCATCAGCTGATGGGTCTTTTCCATCTGCCCGTCATTGAGATTGTAGCGAACGGCAATGTTGCGCACCGCCTGCGCCATGATCGCGTCGACAGTGGCCGCCGGTGCCGGCAAGCCGGTACTGAGTTCCGCCTTCGTCTCGTCACGCGATTGGCTCTTCGTCTGGGCCGAAGCCGCCACCGGAAGGCACAGCGAAATGGAAAGGAAAAGCGCTATCTTCGTTGCTCTCAGATCTACCATGATGTCATACCTGTTCAGATCGGCCGTAGGCCCACCCGGGGCAATCCGTACCGCCAGCGGTGGCCTCACTTACGATTATAACAAACGGAAGACTGTCCGGTTGCAACACGGTACCCGGACTTTACACCCTTTCATTCGCCTTGCCGAGCATCCTGCTGCGTTTCGGCTGCGATAACCTCTCGTCCGATAGCCCATCTTCACCCAGCTTGGCAAAATGGAGAAGCGGGTCTCACCGCATCTCGTCGCATACTCACGCCTGCGGAAGATCTGACGAGCGGCGTTCCGACAGGTCGGACATCATGCGCAGCAGAGGTTCCGCTGTCTTCATGTTAATCGGACAATCGACCCCGCCCTCTGCTGCCGCCGTAGACGCTCTGACGTCGGTCAGGGCCAAAAGTCGTGCAGCCTCCTGCGAAAGAGACATGAAACCACAAACGCCAGACGACCCGACAAGCTGGTGAAGAACCTCATGGACGCCCGTCGCATCGCTCGAATCCAACGCCGAACGGAGACGCGACGTGCGCGACGGCAATGACGCCACGAATCCCGATTGAATCTCAGCCCATTGCCCCTTGCTGATCCCAGCCGGCGACCGCCCCTCGCCGAGAGACGAGGACGTCGAAACCTCCGCCGGTACGGATTCGAGATACGCGCCCGCCTGGTCCACGACATCACGAATGGAGAACGGCTTCGGCCAGATATCATCGAAACCCGCCTCGAACATCCGGGCTCGATCGCTCGGCTCCGTCCAGGCCGTCACGGCGATCATGGCCGTCCTGCACCCCAGACGCCGAATCTCCGCGGCCGCCTCCAGTCCGTTGAGCCCCGGCATTTGCAGGTCCAGCAGAATCAGGTCAAACGTCTCTTTGGCTGCGGTGTCGACGGCGTAGCGCCCGTCCGCGACGGCCGTCACTTCCGCCCCCGCGTCCACAAGTGCTCCCCGCATCAACTCGCGAACGTCACGAGAGTCCTCGGCCAACAGAATGCGCCCGCGCATGATCCCCGGCATAGAGTCCTTGCCGTCCGTCGCCGCTACCTCGTGCTTGCAGGGTCCCGGTGCATGGACGACCTTCTCCTTGACGGGGCAGCGTGGCACCGTATCGTACGACTCAGGCGTCGGATCGATCCAATCGACGTCGTCGAGCGGCCCCGTCGCCACTTGAAGCGTGAACGTACTGCCCTTCCCGACATTGCTTACGAACTCGAGCCGACCGCCAAGGCGCTGTGCGATCCACTTGGTCAAAGGCAACCCCAGACCGACACCCTGATTCAGCCCATCCACGGTCGGCTCGAGGCGTTGTGCGGGCGTTTCAAGCTGCCCAAACGGCTCGAAAACAAGATCCCGACTTTTCTTCGGAATGCCGATGCCCGTGTCCTCCACGGCGATCGATAGTCGTGGTTCCTCGGCATCCGGAACAACCTTTATCCGAACATGGACATGTCCGCTGTGGGTGAACTTCAAGGCGTTGCCGATGAGGTTGATCAATGCCTGACGCAAACGCCTCGCATCCGTGTGGATGGCCTTTGGAATCTGACTCTCGTAGACGATGCGAAAACCGACATGCTCGCGCCCATAGAGCGTTGTGACCGCACGAACATCGTCGATGATCTCGAAAAGCGAACAGGTAGACAGCTCCACGGTGAGTCGACCCGCCTCCATCCTGGCCGCATCCAACAGATCATCCACGAGCGATATCAGATGGCGCGCGTTGCGGAGAATGGTGTCGCCATACGACGTGCGATCCGTCTGCACCGTCTCCGCGCTGCGTTCCGCCGCCGCCAGAATGGCCATCAACGGTGTACGAATCTCGTGGCTGACGTTCGCAAGAAACGCACTCTTCGCGCGACTGGCCGATTCCGCCGCTTCCTTCGCCTTCGTGACTTCAGCCGCCGCGCGAATCCTCTCGGTAACGTCACGGGCGACACCGACGATGCCCTTCACCAGACCTTTATCGAGATAGGGGCGCTCGATCACCTCGAGCATGATCGGATGACCACTCTTATGCACAATCTCGACGAGGTAGGGTGGCGCTTCTCGACCGGTACGCAGGGCTTGCTCCGTCACCGCAACAACCTTCTCGTTGACCGGATGGTCCGTCATATAGGTGGTGTAGTGATTCCACCATTCGTCCACGCGGTATCCCGTTACCTGTTCCACCGCCGGAGAGAGATAGGTGAACACGCCGTCGACATCGTGTCGATAAACGAAATCCCTGGCGTTGTCGAGCAGGACGTTTTGTTCTTCGACCACCTCAGCCAGCACGGCCGATGACTCGCGCGCCGCCCGCTCCGCCTCTTTGCGCTCTGTGATGTCCTCGACCGTCCCGACCTTTCCGATCAACGTACCATCCGCCGATGACATGGGGACCCGCGTCGCGCAGATCCATCGGACCGCTCCGTCCAATCGTACAATGCGAAACTCGCGAGAAAACGGCTCCCCCTTGCGCGCGGACTCCACGGCTTGTTCGATCGCACCCTCCCGATCGTCCGGATGGATCACTCTTGTCCACCCCCACCCCAAACACTCCCCCGCCGTCAGACCCGAAAGTGCCTGCAGACATTCGTTGGTATAGATCGTCCGACCATCCGGATCGGTAAGGAAGATCCCGATCGGAACGGCCGCGCAGAGCGAACGAAAACTCGCTTCGCTCCTTGGAAGGACTGCATCGGATTCTTGGTGACGGGTGGTGTCACTCATCGCCTTAGCGTCTCCTATCGCGAAGTGCCCGACAGGCCCGGCCCGCCGACGGAAAGCCCGCCGGGCGGACGGCGACGGCTGTCCGACCGGGCGGCACAACACCCATCTGACTGGACTTCGTCGACGGACTGATGCTGCGCCGTCACAACGCATAGTTTACACCAACTCGCCCGCCGGAAGAACCGGCAGTCGCCCCTTCCGGGGACCCCGGTCCGTTGATTCAACCAGTGCCGGCCCGCCCCGCGTCAATCCGCCTGGAATCGCGACAGGCGGCGCTTACAATGAGCGAACACCCAGGCAACGAGGAGGTCGACCCGATGGACGAGTGGTACGAGAATGAGACACTTTGGGACGAACTCGAACCGGTCCTGTTCACACCGGATCGAATGAAACAAGCCGTCACCGAAGTAGATCAGATACTCGCACTTGTCTCGGCGGCACCAAACGCAATACTCCTCGATCTGGGCTGCGGCGTGGGCCGCCATTCCCTCGAGTTCGCCAAGCGAGGCCTACGTGTCACCGGCGTCGATCGCACCGCGTCCTACCTCGAAACAGCTAGTGAATGCGCGGCAGCGCGAAAGCTGAACGTGGAGTGGATCGCAGCCGACATGCGTGAGTTTCATCGAGACACCACATTCCACCTGGTGGTCAGTCTTCTGACGTCATTTGGATACTTCACGGATCTTTCCGACGATCGGAAAGTCCTCGACAACATCTTTCGTAGCCTGGTACCCGGCGGGATGTTTGTGCTCGATATCATGAGCAAGGAGGTGCTCGCGCGAGTCTTTCGACAGCGAGACTGGCAGGAGCCCTCAGATGGCGTCATTCTTCTGGAGGAGCGCGCCGTCACCGACGACTGGAGCCGACTCGATATCCGTTGGATCATCTTGCGAGGCGATCAGCGCCGCGAGCACCGCTTCCGGTTGCGCCTCTACGCCGCCGCGGAACTGAAGGACATCCTCGCCGATACCGGGTTCATCGACATCAAAGCCTTCGGCTCCATGGCGGGATCGCCCTACGATCAAGACGCCGAGCGCCTCGTTATGACAGCGAGGAAACCGTAGCTCGACCTCAACACTCGTTCGCACGTCGCGACCCTGAACGCACCGTAAGCCCGCCGTTGCCGCCGCCCTAGGGTCTTCCACCGTTGCAGACGATCTGAAACTCCGCGAAGTCCCTCTCGTCGACGTCACCGTCAAGGTCAGAATCGAACGCGTTCAGGCACGCCCTAACCGTCACGGACCCTGACCCGGGGACCTCACCCGGCCCCGTCTTGCAGGCAACGAGGACCGCGTAGTCATCCAGATCGACATCGTCGTTTCGGTCGAAGTCCCCCATCAGCGTCGACGCCTCCGTGATCGTGAACGAGAACCGATACCCCGTCAGACCGTTGGTCGAGCGATAAGCGGGCAATGCCAGCGTGAAATCCCCGCTCAACGGCAGGTCCCACACCGCCCCGACCGGCGGCGCCCCCGAGACAATCGCGGGAACATGAAGAAGCTGTAACAAGTATCGACGTTCGGTGGGCCCCGGCGTGACACGCGCGGCATGGTCCCCGCAACGGGCGACCCGACCCGAGAGCGAAAAGTGCATCGTCTCGCTAGCATACGTCGGGTAGGCCCAAACGTACAGAGAGTCCCAGCTCCTTTGCTCCACAGCCCCTGGGACGGACTGAAAGTCCATGTGGTAGAATCCGCTCTGCCCGTCCCAGTGTTCGGGTACCTGCGCTCGGTATACACCGGCGAAACCCGCACCACCCAATGACGCCGGAACGTCGACGCCCGGGTCGTATCCGTCCGTGGCGCTTGACCAAACGCCCAAGCGGTGCGAGTGTCACCCGCAGGCCGTCCCAAAGTCGTAGAGATACTCGTATCGAACCTGTGCCTGTGATTCGCGGGCACCAACGAAGAGAACCAACAAGATCGTGCAACGCACCATTTGAGAAGTATTCACCGGCGGTTTCCCCTATGAGTCACGAGACGCCTGCACCCTGCGCGCGACTCCTCTTCTTCTTTCCGGCGGATACACAGCATACCACATAGTGCCCAGCCGGCCAATGACCGCCTAGACCGCGCCGAATCGACATGTCCCGCTTCACGCCCAGGTGGTTTACGGACCTTGCCGTCTGTGGCATGATCCGAGAAGGAGACGAACGTGAAAAGGACCACGAAAGCACCAACACGATCAGCGAAGCCCGCAGTGAACGCCCAGCCCTTGTCGCTCCAAGCGCTCCGCTGGCGTTGCGATCCGAAATCGCTTCGCTTTGCATCGACCGACGAAGTGGAACCCGCCTCGAGCGTCGTCGGCCAGGACGACGCCGTCGAGGCACTGCGATACGGGCTCGCCACCGAGGCACCAGGCCAGAACATCTTCGTCCGAGGCCTTACCGGAACAGGACGCCTCACACTCGTTCGTCGTCTCCTGGAGGACATTCGCCCCACTTGCCCGCGGATCAAGGACTGCTGTTACGTCCACGACTTCTCGCAGCCCGAACGACCGAACCTCCTCATGTTCTCCGCGGGGCGCGGCGTTGAGTTTCGACGCCGGATCGCCAAGCTCGCCGACTTTATTCGCGACGACCTTCGCGCCGCGCTGAGTTCAGAGGGCATCGCCGTTCGGCGACGAGCCATCGATGAGGCCGCCCGAAGACAACTCAAGGCGATGGTCGAACCTCTGGAAGAGGCGCTCCACGAAGCCGGACTCACGCTCGTCAACGTAGAAGCGGGTCCCGTTTCGCAAACCGTTGTCTTCCCGCTGGTCGACGACAAAGCCGTCCCACCTGAGGAGTTCGAGCAGCTCCACGCCACAGGAGAAATCACCGACGAGCACTACAAGACGGCACGCGACAACTTCGCCGGTTTCGAGCAGCAGCTCAACGAAGTCAACGAAAAGGCCACCGAACTCCGCCACAAGCACGGCGATGCGATCAGCGCGCTCCTCGAAAAATCGGCCCGCGGCATCCTCGACGGCATGGTCCGTGAGATTCGAACCGCTTTTCCCGAGCCGGGCGTCGAGGCCTTCCTGGACGAACTGGTCGAGGACGTCGTCGCCAACCGCCTCCCGGAAGGCGAAGAGGCCGTCGACTTCACCCGAAACTACCACGTCAACGTGGTGCTCGAACACAAGGGCGACGATGCCTGCCCCATCGTCGTTGAAACCGCGCCGACCATGCGAAACCTCGTCGGAACCATCGAGCACGATCTCGGCGCCGGTGGCGACATCGCGCAAAGTCACATGGGTATCCGCGCCGGAGCACTGCTGCGGGCCGACGGCGGCTACCTGATCCTCGAAGACCGTGAGGTCCTCCGCGAACCCGGCGCATGGAAAGCCCTGAAACGTACCCTGCGAACAGGAAGCCTCGAAATCACGCTGCCCGACGGGACCATGCCCGGTTTCGCCCCGGCGCTCAAGCCCGAACCGATCGAAATCAACGTAAAGGTCGTCCTGATCGGCGATCCCGAAATCTACTATATGCTCGACGAGCGCGATCCGGATTTCTCGCAGCTCTTCAAAGTCCTCGCCGACTTCGGCGACGTGATTCCCCGAGACCAAACCGGCGTCGACCACTACGCGACCGTCGTCGCACGAATCGCCAAAGAGGAGGATCTCCCCGCCTTCGACCGCTCCGCCATCGCCGCCCTGGCCGAGCACGGCGCACGCATCGCTGCAAGAAGCGGAAAACTCACCGCCAGGTTCGGCCGACTCGCCGACATTGCCCGCGAGGCCACCTTCATTGCGCGCGGGGAAAACCCGTGCGATAATGCGACCGGCGTCACCGTGACAGGCGACAACGTGCGAGAATCCGTTCGCCGCGGGCGCAAGCGCGCCAGCCTACCTTCACGTGAATTTCGCGAATACGTCGCCGACGGAACGATCCGCGTCGAAACGTCAGGGACCGTCGTCGGACAGGTTAACGGGCTCGCCGTTCTCCAAGCCGGCCCCATCATCTACGGCTTCCCCACGCGCGTGACCGCCACCATCGGACCCGGCACTACCGGCGTCATCAACATCGAGCGCGAAGCCGCACTCAGCGGCGCCATCCACACCAAGGGGTTCTACATTCTCGGCGGCCTGATGCGACACCTGCTGCGCACCGATCACCCCCTGGCGTTCGACGCCTCCGTCGCCCTGGAGCAAAGCTACGGCGGCATCGACGGCGACTCCGCCTCCGGCGCCGAAATCTGCTGCCTCCTCAGCGCGCTAACCGACATCCCCTTGAACCAGGGTATCGCCATGACCGGCGCCATCGACCAGCGCGGTCACATCATGGCCGTAGGCGCCGTCAACGAGAAAATCGAAGGCTTCTTTGACGCGTGCCACGACATTGGAATCACCGGCGCGCAGGGCGTCGTCATCCCCAAAGCCAACGCCGGAGACCTCATGCTCCGCCACGACGTCCTCGAATCCTGCAGCCGCGGCGACTTCCGCGTCTACGCCGTCGAAACCGTACACGAAGCGCTTGAAATCCTCACCGGCAAACCGGCTGGACGACGAGCCAAGAATGGAGATTACCCAAAACGATCCATCCTCGGCCTCGCCGTCCAGCGCGCCCACGATTATTGGCTCAAAGCCGCCCCGCCGGGGTCCTCGCCGACAACAAAGAGACGCACGCCGCCAGCCCGTAAGACCAAGTGACAAGAACGAACCTCTGCCGTTCGCCGCCCCACGACGCGCCCGCAAGCCCCAACGTCCCATAGCCGCCCGCCTTCAGCCGTAGAAGTGCCGCAGAGCGTCACCGCAGTGTAACCACACTCCGCCGACACCGAATTCCTCGCGACACAATGGAACCGATCGCCGGGTGGATCAACTAATGCTCCGTCGGACGTAGTTTCGACACCGTCGACTTGCGGCTCCGATCGAAGGCAATGGGGATCTGATGACTGGGAGGTTTTGCGATGGTAGCAAGAAGCATGTTCTCATGGTTGTTGGTAACGACGCTCGCCCTGTGCCCAATGGCGAAGTCGGCTGTGGCAAGCGTCAAACTCATCACGCTGCCGGTACGCGAGCGGGTTGAGGTTCAACTCGACAACGCCGCCGCAACACTTGTGGAAGAGGAACGCCTCGTTCCGCTGAACGAAGGCGCGAACGAGGTCGTGTTTGGCTGGGCGAACGCCAGCATCGACAAAGACAGCATCCAGTTCCGCTGCCTGACCGATTCCGAGGGCATCAACGTGCTCTCGGTTTCCTATCCGCCAGGCGAGAACGCGCTGACGTGGCAGGTCTTCTCTCCAAAGGCCACGTCGGCTCGCGTGCGAATCAGCTACATCATCCGCCGACTGGACAAATCCGTCGCGTACCGTGCGGTCGCAGCGCGCGACGAGAAGACACTCACACTCAGCCAGTATCTACTGCTCCACAACAACGCTAACGAGGAATTCGGATCAGCAGGAATGTGGGCGGGGTTTGGAGAGCGATTCGAACGCCCCATCGGCATCAACGAAACAAAACGCCTGCTCGCCACGAAGTTCGGGCAGGTACCGATTCGAAAGACCTACACCGCCAGCCTGGCTGACTTCGGCTACCTCGACACCGGGAAGAAACAGCTCCTCATCCCCATGCACTACGTGATCAAGAACGACAAGGACAACGGCCTGGGTCTTTTTCCGCTTCAACCTGGCAAAGTCCGCATTTTTCAGAACGACGGGCACGGAACGCAGGCGTTTCTCGGCGAAGACTGGGGGGCATTCACGCCGCGCGACGACGAACTGAAGCTCTTCCTGGGTCAAGCCAAGGACGTCGTCGTGAAACGAACCATCGACCGACGCGACAAGGTGCGCGTACTCGGCAATCTCTATGACTACGACGTCATCGTGAAGTACGAAATCGAGAACTTCAAAGACCAGGACGTCATGCTCGATCTCGTCGAATCGCTCGCAGACCTGCGCCGCGAGATTCTCAGCAACACCGGCCGCGACGTCGAATGGCGTTTCGGCGATCAGGGCACCCTCACGGAGATGCGTAATGCAGACGAATCCACCGCGGAGAAAGTCGTATTCAACGTGCCGCTCCCGCCGCGCGGCGAAGATCAAAAGGCCGTCAAGCAGGTTCACACACTGCTCGTCGTCTTGAAGAACGACTGGTAGTGCTCCGCCACCCGTCATCTGATGAGTCTGGCTGAACAGAGCCGCGACCGTGAACAGAGCCGCGACCGTGAACAGAGCCGCGACCGTGAACAGAGCCGCGACCGTGAACAGAGCCGCGACCGTGAA
>JAJDDV010000034.1 GCA_029260135.1 Phycisphaerae bacterium
GAGCGATGTCCATATCGAACCGGACCGTGACGGAACGCACATTCGGTATCGCATCGACGGTCATCTTCGTGAGATGCTCAAGCCTCCGCGTGGTGTCCACGCGGCGATCGTCTCGCGCATCAAGGTGATCGGCCGTATGGACATCTCCGAGAAGCGCCTTCCGCAGGAGGGGCGAGTCCATATCGTTGCGGATAGTCGTGAGATCGACCTTCGGGTCTCGACGATGCCGACCGTCCTGGGCGAGAAGGTCGTGATTCGTATTCTGGACAAGGCCAATCTGAGCTTCGAGCTCGAGTCGCTTGGTATTCGCGGCAAGGACCACGACGCCATCGAGGCGATGGTCCGCAGTCCGTATGGGCTGTTGCTGGTGACGGGTCCGACGGGAAGCGGCAAGACCACGACGCTCTATTCCGCCTTGGATCTTCTTCGCGATGAATCGAGGAATATCGTCACGATTGAAGATCCGGTGGAGTATCAGCTTCCGCTCGTCAACCAAGTCCAGGTCAACGAGCGGGTCGGGTTGGACTTTCCGCGTGCGCTGCGTTCGATTCTTCGGCAGGACCCGGACGTCATCATGGTTGGTGAAATCCGCGATGAAGAAACGGCTCGTGTGGCGATTCAAGCGGCGCTGACGGGTCACCTCGTTTTATCGACGTTGCACACGAATGACTGTCCGGGCGCGGTGATGCGTTTACTGGATATGGGCATCGAGCCTTACCTGATCGCTCCGTCTGTTCTGGGATTTGTCGCACAGCGACTTGCGCGAACGATCTGCCCTTCTTGCGCGACCTCCTACTATCCCTCGGACAGGCTACTTCGAAGCGTCGGTTGGGAGCATCGCACGGCAGAGCTGTTTCGCAAGGGGGAAGGGTGTCGGGAGTGCAGCAACACGGGATTTCGCGGTCGTACCGGCGTTTACGAGATCATGATCCTGGATGCGGAAATCAAGCAGATGATTCAGCGAGGGACGTCTGAGGCCGACCTTCGTGTTTATCTCGCACAGAACGGATGGCGCACGCTCCGTGAGACGGCCCTCGAACTTGTTGAGCGTCGCGAGTCGACGCTCGAGGAGGTTCTGCGGGTCACGCGGGCGGAGGCCTTGACGGTCGGGGATCCGACGGGCGAGGGGGTCGAGCAGACGTCATGATCCTGACCTATGAAGCCGTGACCAAAGACGGGGAGCGCAAGACGGATACCGTTGACGCTCCTGATGTGAAGGAGGCGGTCGATCAACTTCGGCGTCGCGGTCTCTATGTCAGCCGCATCGAGGAGGCCTCGCGACCGGCGGCGAAAGTCCACGCCACACCGAAGAACGCCGACGGCATCCGCATGGGGCCCAAGGCGCTGGTCATTTTCACGCGACAGATGGCGATGCTACTTCGTTCCGGAAGCAGCGTTGTTCCGGCTGTTGCGGCCATACGTCGCCAGACGACGCGGCCGGCTCATGCGGCGTTGCTGGATTCGATCGTTGCCGACTTGGAACAGGGCGTGACGATGACCGAGACGTTGCGGAAACACCCGCGCACGTTCGACCCGGTCTACTGCGCCGTAGTTTCGGCCGGCGAGGCGAGCGCCACGTTGACGGAGATGTTCGAGCGCCTTGCGGTCATTGTCGGCAAACGGCGGGCGCTTCGGAGCCAGATCATCGGCGCGTGTGCGTACCCGGCGCTTCTGATCGTCATGTCCATCCACATTCTGTCTGCCTTGCTTCTGTTTGTGATTCCGCGTTTCTCTGGGATGTTCACGCAGCTCGGAGTCGATCCACCGGCTTCTACAAAGGTTTTGCTCTCCATCTCTACCACGATCAGAGAGCAGTGGGTGATCCTTGCATCGGCCATTGTGCTGACGATCGCCGGCGTGGTTTACTCGCTCGTCAGTGCGGCGGGTAGACAGTGGCTGAGTGATATTCAATTGGGCATTCCTGTTCTGGGTCGACTTCGATCGGCGCTGATCCAGGCGCAGATTTTCCGGACGATGGGAACGCTTCTGGAGAGCGGCGTCGGCGTCCTGGATACGTTTGAACTGGCCCGCGAGTCGACGCGAAACCGCCACATTCAAGAGCTCTTCAGTGATCTGGAGGAAGTCGTAACGGCCGGCGGTTCCTTGGCGCCGGCCTTTGAAGGTTCCGGCATCGTTCAGCCCTATATCTGTCAGGCCATTCATACGGGCGAAGACAGCGGGAACCTGGGCGGTGCGTTGACGTATGCCGCGGATCTTCTCGATGAAACGAATACGGAGTTGATTCGCACGACGTTGAAGCTACTGGAGCCGGCGATCTTGATCGGACTCGGGTTGGTGGTCGGCGTTGTGGCGATCTCGCTGTTCTTGCCGCTCTTCGACCTGACGGCGGCCATGCGGTAGGCAGGGCGAACACAAAAATGAACGTTCTTCTTCGCACTGTACGACGACGGACACTGATCGGGCTGGACATTGGCACCGGTGGCGCGCGTGCCGTCCAACTGACCCGGCGCGGCGACCGTCACACGATCGGGCCTGTGGCGGTCGGGACCTGGTCGCCGGAGACGACGGAAGACGGGAATCCGTCGGTGGAGGCACCGGGGAATCTCGGGGATCGTCTCTTGGGGCTACGGGGGCAGGACACGTTTCGCGGTCGTCGTGTGGTGACGGGCGTGAATCCTCCAGCCGTGACATTCCAGTCGTTGGATCTACCATCGTCCGTGTTCACTCAAAAGGACGCGAACCTTCCACAGGTTGTGCGTTGGGAGATGGAACGCCTTCTCACCGAGAAGGCACAGCGCGTCGAGACGCGGCACTGGGCGTTGCCGAAACCACAGGCTCCTGCCGCCACCGCGATCGGTGTGGCCGCGGACCGCGCCGCCATCTTCGAGACCCTCGCCCATTGCCGCAAGGCCGGCCTTTCCTGCGTTCGCGTCGACGCCAGCGCGGCGGCGCTGGCGCGGTTCGGGGCTCGACTCCGACGATGGGAATCGAAGCACGTGTGGGGTGTGTTGGATATCGGACTCCTTGAGGCCCGTCTTGTGTTGTGCGCCGACGACACGCCTGTTTTGGTGCGCCGGGGGGGCGGGGGGGGGCACGCGTGGACGACACGGGTCGCGGAAGCCCTTCAGTTGAGTCTTTCGGCGGCTGATGTCCAGAAACGAGATCACGGGATTGCGCTGAATGGTCGCGGCGCGCGCCGCGAGACGGATGGACGGCCTGATCGGGACTCCCGAGGGCGACTTCCCTCGATCCTCTTGGGCGCGCTGCGGAACGAACTTCGACACCTCGCCGCCGAAGTGAAGCGATCTTACGAGTATGTGCTGAGCTGCTATCCGCGTCGGCAAGCGGCGGATCTGATTCTCGTAGGCGGCGGCGCCGCGATGCGCAATCTTCCGGAATACCTCGGCGATGCGCTGGGCATTCCGGTTCGCCGTGCCTCGGACTACCTCGGAGACGCAGCGTGTCGGCTGCAGTGTTGCTGCAAGCCTGGATACGGTTTCGAGGACATCGCGTCCGCCGTCGGGCTGGCGATTGAACCGTAGGATCATCATGGTTGGCGTTAACCTCATTCCGGTCGACGTGCAGAACACGCAAAGGTGGCGTCGTCACTTTTCGGTCTGGCTTGCGCTGGTGTTGTCGGCGGCGGCCTTGCTGGTCGTTCCTGTCGTGATCGGGTGGGTCCGTCAGAGCGAAGCCAACCGTCTCGAGGCGCGAAATGACGAATTGCAGTCGTTACTCGCACGGAGGCGCGCGCAAGTGCGCTTCATCGAAGAACAAACGGAGGATGTTTCACTTCGGCTCGAGCGGGCGAACGCCTTGAAATCCAAGCGCGCCTGGTCGGGGGTTTTCGCCTCGATCGAAGAGCGTATGCCGAAAGGATGTTGGCTCACGTCGTGCGCTACGGACCCGTCTGCTCCTGCCGCGTCGGGAAGTCCCGGACGACCTCGCGCGGCGAAGAAGACCGGGGACTCTCCGGAGCCTGACCGAAAGGCCATCATGCTCGAGGCTCCAAGGAAGCTCACGCTCACGGGATACGCCACGGAGAGCGCGGAGCCTTATCAGTTCGTTTACAACCTGAAGAGCGCCGGTCTATTCAGCGAAGTCGCCATGAGAACGTCGCGTCTCGAGCCGGCGCTGCGTGGATCGTACTTTCGATTCGAATTGGTCTGTGAGTGGTAGTCGTGTATCTGAACTCTCCCCATACAACGCGTTTCGTCGACATCATCGGTGCGAGCCTCTTTGCGCTGTGCATCGCTACGTCCGTTTGGCTACTGGCGTTCCACAACGACGAGACCAGCAAGCAGATCGGTGAACTGAAAGCCTGGATCCGAGCGGGGCAGCAAGACGCCGTTATCCTCCAATCGGCCAATACGAAGAAGAAGGCGATTCTCGCTTCTCAACAGACGACGCTCGCACAGACCGGACGTCTTCCGGAGCGGGCACCCATCGTGTCGTACTTCCGCACGCTGTCGAAGATTGCCGCCGCCCACAACTTGCAGGTCGTCCAACAACATCCGCTGTCAGAGCGATGGTACCCGGGCTTGTTGGAGCAGCGATGGTCCTATGAAGTCTCCGGACCGACCCTCAACTTGATCCGTTTCCTCAAGGCCATTGAGGACACAGCCTACTGGGCGGATGTCAGCCACCTCAAGATCGACCGCGGGAACGGACCGGACGAATCGGTGGTGCGCGAGCGCGTAGCGAACCTGACCATCAGTTTCTTTTCGTCGCCTCCGGTGGATCCCGACGACGACGCGGAAGGTACATGATGGAGCCCAGGAAGAAGAAGACGTACCTCACGATCATCGCGATCGGCGGCGCCGCGTTGGCCGTCGACCGTTGCTTCCTGAGCCATCCGACGACCGTGACGATCGAAGCGGTCACTGCGGCCGATCTTCTCGCAAGTGAGCGTACACCTGTCGCACCTTCTGCTGCGCCTGAAGTGACCTTCGCCATCCCCGACCTACCGTTCCCTCGCAACTTGAAAACGTTCAGCCCTCGCTTGTCTATGCGTGATGTCTTTGCTCCACCGATGCTTCACTCCGGTAAGAACCTGTCCCAGTCGTCCACAACGCGCGACGGAACCTCTGAGGCGTCGTCGGACGATTCTCACATGAGTCGTGCGGTGTTCGAGACGAACGTACAACTCAACGGCGTCCTAATACACGAAGGTCTGAGAATAGCGGTTGTTGGTACCACATGGATTCGGATAGGACAGTCGCACCGCGGATGCACACTCGCGCGTGTGTCCGGAAACACGGCCCGTTTTTCGTGTGATGACGGCGACGCCGTTCTCAAAGTGAAGACCCACACGGCGCGCGCCGACGACGATGCCCATGACTAAAGTGCGCGGTAGGCGGAAACGATATGTATCGTAGGGTTTACGGTACCCGCTGGGTACGAAGGAGAGTCAACGTGTGGTCGAGGCAAACGATTCGATTCATTAGCGAGTGTAGAACGATGACAACGAAATCGCGAACGCGAGCGTTCAGTCTGGTCGAGCTGGTAATTGTGGTTGTGATCATCGGCGTCATCGCAGCCATCGCGGTTCCGCGCATCAGCCGAGGTGCTCGCGGCGCCGGCGATTCCGCCTTGCGCGGATCACTGGCTGGACTACGGAACGCCATCGACATGTATGCTGCAGAGCACGGCGGCGATTACCCGGCGGGCAAGTTAGGTGACACGGCGACGACGCTCGTGGATCAGCTCACCAAGAAGACCGACAGTGGTGGCGCCGTCGGTACGACCGCGGGTACGCACATCTACGGTCCGTACCTCCGCGGGGGTTTCCCGCCACTGCCCGTGTGTGCCACCAAGGGTAAGACCACGATCAAGCTCGTCGCCGGGGCACCAACCTATCAGGCCACCGCAGAGGGCTGGGTCTACAGCACGGATACCGGCATGGTGATGGCCAACTGCAACGCCGGCGAGGAGGACGAAGCAACGGTAGACTACAACACCTACTAGCGCATGTTGAGTCGGCGCTCCGGCTTGGTATCCACCGGACCGTGACGGCCTGTGCATGCGTGGTGTGGTGACATTCAAGAGAGCAACGGCCGCAAGCGAAGTAGCACAACCTCGTTTGCGGCCGTTTCTTGTAACTGCGCCGGTCACCCGATTCGCGGCAGAGCTTGGGTGCGTAGAGCCAGTATAGGCGTCGTTCCCTGGACCGAACAAGACGGTCCTTCTGTCTTGTGGACCTGGTTGTCGGCGTGGTTATCATCGGGGTGATCGCGGCGATAGCCGCTCCGTCGGGCTCGGTGGGTCCCAACGCCGGCACTACCGGACTCATCATGACGACCGCCGCCGTCATCCAGAGCAGTGTGGACGAAGGCTCAGAAGAACGTTGGCTGGGTGTACCATTATGAGACCGGTGAGATCGTCGCCCATACCGACGATCCAGACTGCCACGGCACTGATTATGGCCCCTGTCAATCGAGTTGCTCGATCGTACGGATCCTGCCCGTCCTTCCCACGCTGTATCGTAGACTGTTTCCTGTAGGACTATGACTACGCGACCACGCCAACTCGGACCGGTGCGCGCGCGCTCAGCGTTTTCGCTGGTCGAACTCGTCATGGTGGTGACGATCATCGGCATCGTCTCTGCCATAGCCGTTCCGCGCGTATCTGCCGCCGCGCAGAGTGCTTCCGCCAACTCACTGCGCCTGTCGATCGCCAACGTCCGCAAGGCCATTGATTCCTACTACGCGGAGCACAGCACCTACCCAGGTCGCAACCCTTCCACCAAGGCGGCTGACGGGACCAGGTTTGTTAACCAGCTGCTGCTCTACACTGACTACGATGGGAACACCAAGACTACGTACGGCTATCCGTTCATCTACGGACCGTACCTTCGCGCGCCCTTTCCGGCAAATCCGATCAACACGTTGACTACCGTGCACGTGAAGGCGACGCCAGCGGCCGTCGATCCGGCGGCGGGATCCGTCGGCTGGATCGCCGTTCTCTCTCACGGCTACTTCATGATTGCTGCGACCACGATTGAACTCGAGAACATTGGCGTCGAGGTCAAGTTCCGCAGCGACATGAGGGCGGAGACGCAATAGAGCTTCCCGGCGGCAACGCGGGATCGCCCGGGATCGTTCATTCGCTGGTTTGAATTCAATCGCGCGTTTTGGGGGAAGAGGCGATGTGCGTCAGCTGTACATCCGTGCCGGACCCGGTATCCCGTCGGTCGGCCTTTACGCTCGTCGAGCTTGTTCTCGTCGTGGTGATTATCGCCGTCATCGCCGGCATCGCCACGCCGCGGTACGGCAGCGCTATCGCTCACCAACAGATTGACGCGGCCGTGCGACGGATCGAAACGGACCTTGCGCTCGTTCAACAACGAGCGAAGTTCTCCAGCACGTCTCAGACCATCCAGTTCGACGCCCTGAACGAATCCTACGGCGTGGTCGGCATGGTTGATCCCGATCATCCCGCCCGGATCTACAGGGTCGAGCTTTCGGTATCGCCTTATGATGCCGCGATTCACACCGTCGATTTTGGCGGAACCTCAGCCGTCACCTTCGACGGATACGGCGATCCGGACAACAAAGGAACGATCGTCATCAAAGTCGGCAATACGTATAAGACGATTACCGTGGGTGGTGGCGGTAAGCCCACCGTGAAGGAAGGCATCGTTCCACTTGTCACACTGCCCCCGCAAGTGGTCTGATGCGCATGTCCTACCGACAACGACGTGCCGTCTCGCTTGTCGAGCTCACGCTCAGCACGTCCATCGCGGCCGTTCTGATGGCGGGGATCGCGTCGGCGATGGTATTGGCCAGTCACGCCATTCCGGATCCGGAGAGTCCTCTGGCTTCCACGCTCGCCGGATACCGCGCGGTGGAGGACATCGCCAACGAATTGCACACGGCACAGTCCTTCACTGAGTGGACGGTCAAGAGTGCCACGTTTGCGGTGGCCGATCGCGACGGGGATATGCTCCCCGAGACCATCCGTTACGCGTGGTCGGGAACACCGGGTGATGCGGTTACGCGTGCTTATAATGGCGCGGCCGCCGCCGCGGTGGCAGCCAATGTGAAGGACTTTTCTCTGGGCTACGGTCTTTCGAGCCTGACGGAAGACGTCCCGGGACCTCCGAATGAATCGACTCGCGTTCCCTTCGTTGTACTCTCGACCGCGCCGGGTTTGACAACGAGTGTCATTTCAAGCACCCAGGGATTGGGAGAGTACTTCCACCCGAACGGTTTCAACAGCACACCGCTTCCGGCCGACGCCGTGAGCTGGAGTGTGGAGAGTGTTTTCTTCCGTGCGAGACAGACGGGAGCGGCGCTGGGAAAAACGCAGGTGACCGTCCACCCAGCCAACATCGACGGTACGCCGAACACGTCGACTGTGCTGGAAAGGGGTTTCCTGGATGAGGCGTTTCTCCCGGGGCCCACTTCTCCTCCTACGTACGCCATGACCAATTTCAACTCCATGACGGGACTGTCACCCAAGAGTGGATTCTGCTTTACGTTAACGACGCTGAGTGACGATCCGTCTGTTGAAACGCAGCTTCACACCGGGCCGGTCAACCTTCCCGGCTGCGGAATGCTCCGGTCCGCGGACGGAGGCGGCTCCTGGCAGATCAACACGTCACAAGGTCTTCGCTTCTCGGTCTATGGCAGGTACAAGACGCCGGGAGTCCCACAGCAGGTCATTCGCACCTTCTTGTCTCGGATCAGCATTGCGCTCCAGGTCGGAGGGACGGCAGATTCGCGCGTGGAGACCTCGGTGCAAGTGCTCAATGTACCGGAGGTGACGCCATGAATAGAGTGCGGCGCGCCGAGAAGGGAGAGTGCGATACTCGGTCATCTGACCGAAACCTGAGGCAACAGCGCGTGGCATTCTCATTGGCGGAGACCATGCTCTCCGTCGTGATCGTCGGCGGACTCCTTGTTGCGTCGCTCAATACGGTCGGTGCATCAACAACCGCGCAGAGCAAAATGAGCGATCATGGGCAGGGGCACCTGCTCGCTCAGGATCTGATGGCTGAGATTCTCGGGAAGACGTACGAGGAACCGGTTGACACGGTGGCGTTCGGCAGAGAGGCCGGCGAAAGCGGTGGAGCGCGGGCGAGTTATGACGATGTCGATGACTATACCGGCTGGACGGCATCGCCGCCGCAGTATGGTGATGGTACGGCCATGGCGAACCTTTCGGGGTGGGCGCGTTCCGTGGTGGTTCAATGGGTCAACTCCTCGGACCTGACGACGGTCGCGGTGTCGGAGAGCGGAATCAAGCGCATCGAAGTTACGGTCATGAACGGCGATGCTGTTGCGGCATCCTTGACCGCGCTTCGAACCGGCACCGGCCAGGCGACGCGCAGCGGCGTGGTGGTTCCCCTGGGGGACGTCAAGGTGACGATCAAATGATGAAGAGGCCCATGACAATCACTCGCGGGGATCGGCGGCGCGCCGCAACATACGTCGTGGTCCTTGGCGGATCGATGCTGGTGACGGTCATCGGACTCGCCGCCGTTACGGGCATGCGCGTCCAGCGGCGTACGCTGGAGATGACCGGTGACTTCGCCCAGGCTCGTCTTCACGCTCGCTCGGCGATCGAAATGGGCTTCTACCACATCGGGGTGGACTCGAAGTGGCGAACGACCCGGATCAACGGTTCGTGGGCAACGAAGCAGGCCATCGGAAGCGGTTACTACGGTCTGACCGTGGTAGATCCGGCTGACGGCGATCTGTCAAGCGCGAAGGCTGACTCGCTGGTTCTTACAGGATACGGGTATCAGGGCGACGCGCGGTACAATCTGGCGGTGACACTGGTGGCGGAGACTCAGGCGTTGACTTGCCTGGAGGTCGCATTGCACGCGGATAACGATCTCAACTTTTCCAGTGCCGTGGTTCGATGCGACCAGACCATCAGCGCGAACACCAGCGTCAACGTCGGCGGCTCGGACATGGTGTCGAATGTTGAGGCAGTGAACGCGGTCAACGGCTCGGTCAACGGCACGACGACGACCGGGATCACACCGCGGACCATGCCCGACGCCAGTGTATTCGACTATTACCTCACCCGCGGAACGGCGATCAACTACGCGTCGCTGGCGAGCGGCCAGATCAGCAGAACGCTGCTCAGCCCCACCAACAACCCCTTTGGCGCCACCAATGCCGAGGGGATCTACTACATCGACTGCGCGGGCGCGTCGGTTTACCTCAACCGCGTTCGAATTGTCGGCACGCTCGTGCTGGTCAACCCGGGAGGCGCATCCACGATCGATAACTCGATCCACTGGGAACCAGCCGTTGCCAACTATCCCTCGCTCCTCGTTGATGGAAACATGAACTTCGACATGTGGCCTGATGCCCTTTCAGAGAGCAGCGTCGGTATCAACTTGAATCCGGCGGGTACGCCATATAACGGCACGACTGACAACGACACGTCCGACAGCTATCCGTCGGTCATCAAGGGGTTGGTGTACATCTCGGGTGACGTCAAATCGACATACGAGTTGACGATTGACGGTGTCATGGTCGTTGGTGTCAGCACAAATATCGGAGACATGATCAACCTGACGTATCAGTCAACGTTCCTGGATGAACCGCCGCCAGGATTCACCGACGTCGCTCGGATGGTCGTCTCCCCCGGCTCGTGGCGGCGTGTCGTGAACTAGGTCGTGAAGGTCTCGCGGACATCGTCAGGACATACCGGCCTATGTCGATTCTGATGCGCGGGAGACGGGTGGTCGTACACCGTTCGTGCATCCTACGGAATCAGCACCACCTTGCCTCGAACAGCTCGCGACTCGATGTACCGATGGGCCTCGGAGATATCGCTCAGCGGAAACGTGCGATCGACGCAGGCCTTGATCTTCCCCTCCGCCAACCAGCCCATGCCTCGCTTCCACTCCGCGAGGCTTCCCATGAACGAGCCGACAAGATGATGTTGTCGGAAGAACAGATCACGGATATTGAGCGTGGCCTTCATTCCTCCGACGAGACCGAAGTTCACGAAGGTACCCCCCAGGCGCAGCGCGCGTAGATTATCCTCGAACACACTTCCGCCCACGTTGTCGATCACGACGTCAACCCCGACACCGTCCGTCCAATCGAGTACCGTCTCTGCAAAGTTCTGCTCCTTGTAGTTGATCACCAGCTCGGCGCCGGCGCTTGAGGCCGTCTCCATCTTGTCGATGGATCCGACGGTGGTCGCAACGCGCGCGCCGAGTAGCTTGGCC
The DNA here is from genome assembly GCA_029260135.1 of Phycisphaerae bacterium. Taxonomy (GTDB): domain Bacteria; phylum Planctomycetota; class Phycisphaerae; order UBA1845; family UBA1845; genus OFTM174. The sequence goes on from JAJDDV010000034.1 coordinate 11,159, forward strand.
ACTTGTACGCACGCTTGACCACTGCCCGACGCACCTGCCTGCACGAGCACATGGTTTCCGGCTCGCACCTGGCCCAGTGTTTCCACGGCGTGCACGGCGGTCATGAGCACCAGGGGCATGGCCGCCACCTCTTCCGGAGGCAGACCTGTGTTGTCTCTGATAACGAACCGGGCTGGAACACGGATGTACTCGGCATTGCCGCCCCACGTGTGCGTTCCTGTCACTTCGAAGCTGGGCGCTTGATTCTCCGGCATCACCGTCCAGTCGGCTGGATCGATCGGATATCCCGGCGTCACGATCACCCGATCACCTTCGTGCCATTCGCTGACACTTTCTCCGACAGCCGCGACCGTTCCAGCGACATCCGCGCCCATCACGTGTGGGAACGCAAGGTCGGTAAAGACCGCCCCCATTCGCAGGTAGAGGTCATACCGGTTGATCCCGCAGGCGCCGACCCGCACGATCAGCTCACCGGCGCCTGCGCCTGGCTGCTGAACATCTTCATATTGAAATACGTCCGCTTTCCCGAACCTGTGTATGACCGCCGCCTTCATTGCCGCATCGTCCCCGAATGTTCACGCGTAGCACCGACCGCCACACAGACGGCCCAGGCGTCTGAACCTGCAGAGTTTTCCTGTATTCGCGCCACGAGGCCGCGATCGCCCTGCGAAAGCTGCCAGAGCATAGCCAACGGATGATTATATCGGAATCGCACGACCACTTCGATCTGGGATATCTGCCTGCGACCGCCCGTCCCCCACATGCCAAGAGACGTTTCGGTGGGCTGCGATGCCTGGCGTGGGTGCGCGGTTCGCCAAATCGCATCGAGGGGGGAGTTTCTTGTCGAACATTGCGATCGGTCGCGATTCAGCCGTTGCGCAGATCAAGACGCATGCGGTGCGCGCGGCGAGCCTGTCACGCGTGTGGCCGCTGTGCGCGATCGCGGTCGTCCTCTATGGCTCTTTGATTCCCTTTACCTTCGACTGGGAGGCGTTTGGGACTCTTCCCGGTTTGGGCGTACTCGCTCTGCGTTTCCGCGGGGCCTCGATCGAAGACATCATCACGAACATCGTCGTTTATGTTCCGATCGGACTTACGCTCGTTCTTGCGGGAAACCGCGGTCGCTCAGGCGGCCTGTCGCGATGGTGGGCGGCGGTTCTGATCGGTTCGGTCGTCAGTCTGCTCGCCGAGACGCTTCAGTTTGGGATTGCGATCCGCGTCTCGTCATTGACGGACGTTCTTCTGAACGTAGCGGGAGCCGCGTTCGGTGCGTCCGTTGGCGTCGCATCGCGCGGCATCATCGGTTCGACGCTCGAACGGTTGCAGCGGAACGTGATGGTGGAGCCGTCCGCGACGCTGGCCAAACTCCTCACCGTCGGACTCCTTCTGTTTTCTCTCGCACCGTTCGATTTCGTCTCGAGCACGTCGGGGCTCCACGGCGCATTGGTCCGAGTTCGCTTGAATCCGATTGGGACTCACGATGTCGCCTTCGGCCAGCCTCCTTTCGGATTCCTGGCAGGTGAATCGGCGATGGCGGTGTGGTTTGCGGTCCTGGGTTACCTCTTCGCGGTTGCACGACGAATGAACCGGAATCACCCGGGTGCGGTCTGGGTCTCCGCGGTTCGGCATGGCTTTCTGCTCGCGGTGCTGATTGAACTCCTTCAGTTGTTCACGCACTCACACAGTCTTGACGTTGCACCGATCCTCCTTCGATCACTCGCCGCTATGTTCGGCGCGTGGATCGCCCTGCTCGCTCTGCCAACGCTCCATCGAACGTCGACAACACGGAATAATCGCCTGAGAATCCCCACAGCGGTTCTCCTGGTACTGGGGTCCTTGCAGGTCGCTGCGCTGGTACTGAGCACGTTGGATACGAATTCGCTCTCGATGGACGCCTTCAGCCTCTCCGCGATTGCGTGGCTGCCGTTCGAATCCATGTGGCATCGACCGATGACGAGCGCCGCTGCGCAGATGATCGAAACGCTTGCGACGTTCGGCACGCTGGCCGTGACGTGCGCCATCGTGCTTCGGCGTCTTCGTGTCGCCCACGTCTGGGGGATGACGTGCTTGATGGTCACCTTTGTCGCCTTCATTGCCGAAGCCCTCCAATGCTGCACCCCCACGCAATCGGCCGACACCACCGGTCCGGTCCTCGCGCTGTTTGCCGTCGCGGGGGCCGCCCAGGTCTACTCTCTGCTTCTGCCGGTCCCGGCGACAGCCACCGCCTGACCCCTGGTTTCGGGTCGAAAACCGCCGTCTGGAGTGGTTAGGTGCGGTCGGGCCGCCCGAAATCCCCCAAAAGAGCAGGAGTTTCGGCGTACCCATTGAACGCGGGATGGCGCACGCTAGAATCCGGACCGGCGCCTCCCCGTGGCAAGCAGGAGGCTTGGTTGCATACTCATACGGATACCACAAGGAGGCTTTCCATGGCCGATTCCAAGAACGATTTCCCTACCGTCATCGGTGCTGACGCCTTTTTCAAAGGGCAGCTCGAATTCGAGAAGGGCGTTCGTCTGCTCGGAAAGTTCGAGGGAGAGATCAGCAGCGACGGCGAACTCGTCATCGAAGAGGGAGCCACGCTGAACGGTGACGTCAAAGCCGGCGCCGTCCGCATCGACGGACAGGTCAAAGGTAATCTCAAGGCCAACTCCAAGGTCCAGTTGATGGCATCCGCCAAGCTGGAGGGCGACGTTCAAGCCGCCCGGCTCGAGGTGGCTGAAGGTGCCGTCCTGATCGGGCGCTGCATGGTCGGGGTCAACTCTCAGGCGACGAAACCGGCCACAACGAAGCCGGCGACCGCACCCATGAGTTCCGTGACCACGGATAAGAGCAAGAATATGGATCGCCAACCGGCCGTCGCCAAGAGGTAGCGCCCGCCATGAGAACCTGCTGGGCAAGCCGGGGTGGCAGCACAGCGGAAGCGGGGTAAAACCGGACATGCCGTTGGGCTCGACAGCTCGTCAGGCCGCCGTCAAGCAGGTGATTTGCACGAAGTGCGCGCGCCCGACGGAAGTCGGCAAGCGCGCCATGTCCGTGTTCTGCCCGCACTGCAAGCAGCGCCTGATTCTCGAGAACTTCAAGATCCGCACCTACTACGCGGTGCGCGAGTTCTTTACCTGCGGCGACATCACGGTCGAGAAGAAGGGGCACGTCGTCGCACCGATTCGCGTCGGCAAGCTCACGGTCAAAGGCAAGGTTCAGGGGTCGGTCGCGGCGAGGGGGCAGGTTCACATCGGCAAGACCGGTTGGCTCAAGGGTGACATTGAAGCACCGAGCTTGCTGATCGACGACGGGGGCGTGGTCGATGGTTTCATGCGAATTGGTTCGTCCCTCGCGTCCGAGGAGTGACCTTCGCGCGCATGCGCTTCAGTGCTTTCTTGATTGACGGGAAGCGAGTCGCGAAGTGCCCGGTGGGTCCTCTTTTGGCGAGCCGAGCGAGGCGCCGACCGATAACCGCCGACCGCGCACCTGTTGTGGAATTCACGCCCACAACCCGGTACGATGGTAACGGTCGATGGCAAGACAGGAGAGTCCATCCTGGCGAGAACCTTCGGCCACGGATCGTACCATGACCGACACTGCCACTTCCAACGATGCGGGGCTTCCCGACGATGTGCGCGAAAGCACGTTCATCGTGATGCCCGCATTCAACGAAGCCATCTGCATCGAAGAGGTGGTCCGTGACGTTCGCCGCGAGTATCCCAACGTCGTCGTCATTGACGACGGTTCGACCGACGCCACGTTCGATGTCGCAAGACGTTGTACGCCGCACGCGGTGCGCCACGCCGTCAACCGAGGTCAAGGCGCGGCACTGCAAACGGGCATCGACTTCGCATTGGCAAGAGGGGCACGGTTTATTGTCACATTCGATTCGGACGGGCAGCACCGCGTCGAAGATATTGCGGCGATGCTCGCGCCGATTGTCCGCGGCGACTGCGACATCACGCTCGGGTCACGGTTTCTCGACGGCAGCAGTGAAATCCCCCGATCCCGCCGATTCACACTTCGGCTTGCCGTTCTCTTTACGCGGATCGTCAGCCGCGTCACTCTCACCGACACGCACAACGGCTTTCGCGCGTTCTCGCGAAAGGCTGCGATGAAGATCGAGATCACGATCGACCGGATGGCGCATGCCAGCGAACTGATTGATCAGGTTCACCATTCCGGTCTGCCCTACAGGGAAGTTCCGGTCCAGGTTCGGTACACCGACTACTCATTGCAGAAGGGGCAGTCGTCACGCGGTGCGATCCAGATTGCGATCAACTACATTCTTGCGAGGGTTCTGCCATGACGCTCTTTCAATACCTCGCCCTGCTCGTCGTCGTCGGGTTGCTCGTGCTGACGCTCAGTGCGATGGTGCGCGGCTGGGCGACGCGGAAGGAAGGCATCACCTGGTCGCTGGTCTGGTTGCTCGCCACGATCGCGATCGTCAACCCGGACTTGACCGGTACGGTTGCCCGTAGACTCGGTATCGGCCGAGGTGCCGACCTTCTCCTTTACTGCGCCGTTGTTGTCATGCTGATCGGGTTCTTGATGATCTATGTTCGCCTGCGCCGTCTTCGTCGAGAACTCACGCTGCTCGTGCGGCACATGGCGATCATGGAGGCGGGAAGTAGTGAATCCAAGTGACGCTTTCCCACCGAGTCCACGACCGTCTTCTGTGAGGAAGCCGTCGAAGGTGGAGAAGGTTTTCCGACGGAGCTAGCCGGACCCACTTGCTCGCTTGCACTTGTCACGCGCACTCGGCGTGTTATCGCGACGAAGCCGCCCCAGCCGCATCCGGTTTGGCCGGCGCGACTGCGCCGAGTTGCGCGGCGATCACCACCATCACGATCATTGTCAGAACGACGATCAGCGTCCCGACACCGAACACTGTCTTGTATGCCTCGGGATATGTCAGACGTCCACCGCGACGCTTGGATATGCGCGTCACGACGAAGCCGAACACCCACGCCCAGTGCAGAATCAGGTGAACCAGCACGCCGAGCGCAAAGACGTAGATCGTGATCGACTGAATCATGCGCCAAGTGTCGTAACCCAACCCCCACACCGACCACCCCGCGGCCTGCGTTCCGTTCGGAAAGACCGCCTCGGCGATAAGCGTCGCGGTCAGCACGCCGGAGAACGCCAGCGCCAACACGGTATCTAGACAGAAATTGACGGTACTTCGTGACACACCCGGCTTCGCTTTTCGTAATTGAGGGGATGCGGCAACATCCGCCTCGCCGGGTCGGGTCTGCACCTTCTGTGCCACGGGGCTTTGCATCACACTCTCGGGATAACGGTGACCGAAAGACCAAGCCACCCGATAGCGGGTCGTCCGATCTGAATATCGGCAAAGGCTGCGAACGGGCCGACTTCGCCTTTTTCGCTGCACGATTCACCGGGGCGTCGTAGACCTCGTCAACCGGTTCGCACCGTCTGAAGTAATCGCTTGTGCGCTCTCGGCGAACCCGCAAGGAAAGGAAGATCGCCGCTGAAATCAGCGCTAAGATTGAACGGAACCACCGAGCGCCCGTCGGGATCCGTGATGCTCCCTCCCGCCTCTTCGACCAGGAGTACACCGGCCGCGATGTCCCAGATCTTTGCCCGGGTGGAGAAGGCGGCACTGAGCGCACCGGACGCAACCATGCCTAAATGAAGTGCCGTCGAGCCGAAATTGCGGAGGATCAGGCCGCGTGTCGGCGCCCATTCGTGAATGACGCGCACGGCATGCGAGTCTTTGCTGGACGGAATCGCAAGGAGAAGGTCGGCTCCGTCGGGACGATCATCCGCTCGGACCGATCGACCATTGAGCGTGGCACCTCCGCCGCGCACAGCCGTGTAGAGATGCCCGAGGTTGTGCTCTCGCACCACCGCGACGATCGGAACGCCTCGATCGAGCACCGCGATGGCCGTCGAGAAGCAGAGTAACCCCTCCGTGTAGTTGCGGGTCCCGTCGAGTGGATCGACCACCCAGCAGTACCGGGCCTCGTCGGGCGGGCGATGGGCCTCGGGCCGCCCGATCACCTCTTCTGCGCAAACGGCGTGCTCGGGATGGGCTTCGGCGATCGATTCCAGGATCCGGGCCTGAATGGCGTGGTCCGTTTCTGTGACGACGCTGTTATCGGCCTTTCGATCGACGGCCACCTGCCCTACGCCGTCCAAGGCGATCTTGGACGCGTCTGCGGCCATCTGGACGGCCAGTTCGAGCATTTCCTGGGCGAAGGCGTCGGGCATCTGTCCGATCATAGTGCATAAGGCCCATTTCGCCACCGGTCGGGATTGGGCCTCGGGGCGTGATTTCTCTTGGCATCGTCCTGGTCTGTAGCGTATGCTTTAGCTTGGAGTGAGGCTGTTGGCTTCGTAGAAGGTGGATAGAGCGATGGCCCTTGCGTTCCACGAACGACATTTCCACGTCGGTGCACACCGGCGGTTCTGGCTGATCGTCGTCTCCGCCATGGCGTTTGTCCTGGCGGTCCTCTGGGCTCAGCCGATCGGCTGATGGCGGACATTGACGCAGCCACGCAGCGGCGCGATCATCGCGCGCCGTGACGACAGACCCCGTACACATTGTCTTCGCCGAATCGTTCCATGCGGAGTTCGTGGAGCGCGCCGGCCGTGTCGGCAAGGTCACCGTGCTCGCCGCCTGCGACGAGACGACGCTTGCCGAAGCTGTGCGTGATTGCGACGCACTGCTTGTTCGCTCAGCCGCTCGTGTGACTCGAAAGGTGGTGGACCAAGCCCGCCGACTCCGCGTCATCGGGCGTGGTGGTGCTGGTTTGGACAACATCGACCTGGAGGCAGCCCGAGATCGCGGTATCGTCGTCGTTCACACACCCCAGGCCGCCACCGATGCCGCCGCAGATCTGACCGTCGGGCTCATCCTCAACCTCGTCCGCAAGATCACGCTGGGCGACGCGCTCATCCGCGACGCCCGATTCCTGGAGGGCAGAGCGCACTGCATGGGAACCGAGCTTTGCCACTTGACGCTGGGGATCATCGGAATGGGGCGCATCGGGCGGGGGGTCGCCCGACGATGCCGAAACGGATTCGGTATGCGCATTCTCTACAACGACATCATCCGCATCGGCCACCTCGACTTCGTCGCTACGCCCGCCGAGAAGGACGACCTCTATGCGCAGTCCGACGTTGTCAGTCTGCACGTTCCTCTTACAGATTTGACCCGCGGGCTGATTGACGGGTCCGCGCTGAGGCGATTCAAGCCGGGCGCCGTCCTGGTAAACGCGTCACGGGGAGCCGTCGTCGAGGGTCCAAGTTTGGCCCGCGCATTGGTAGGCGGCTCGCTAGCCGGTGCAGCGCTCGATGTCTTCGATCCGGAACCGCTCCCCAAGGATCACCCCTTGATGACCGCACCGAACACACTCTTTACGCCCCACATCGGCGCCCGGACCCACGGCGCGTTGGAACGTATGAACGCCGTCGTCGATGACGTCCTCGGCGTCCTTCAGGGCACGCCGCCCCACTTTCCGGCCTGACCAGGACGGGTTTTACCTGGTGCTTCGCCTGTTGCCGACAGGATCAGGAGGATACGTTGACAGGCTCCGAAGCCCTTGGACGTCTGAAACCCGGTAGTAGACCCGTAGAATCCAAGGACTGGAACCGACATGATCCTACAGATCTGGAAGACACTGGTGGTGGCGGCGCTTCCGCTACTTCAACCGCCGGAGATGCCGAACGACGCATCGCAACGGCGCGCCCTGCGTCGCACGCCAACCGTGCAGGCGTATGAGCGCGTCCGCGACTCTGTCGTCAACCTCGCAGCCACCCAGCGATACGTCGTCAACCGTGGGGGACGCAACCTACGGGGCGATGTCTTCGGCGCGCCGATGGGCCATGCGGCGCGAAGCGTCGGCAGTGGATTCGTCATTCACGAAGACGGCTATATCGTCACCAACGCGCACGTCGTCTCGGCCGGCGCGGACCTCAAGGTGACCTTCGAGAAGGGTACTCCGTATGAGGCGCGCATCATCGGTCGCGACACGGCGAGAGACCTCGCTGTGATCAAGATTGAACCCGGACAGCCGCTGATGCCGATTCCCCTTGGTCGCAGTGACGATCTCATGATCGGTGAGCCGACCATCGCCGTGGGAAACCCGGTCGGACTGCACAGCACAGTGACAACCGGTGTCATCAGCGCGCTCCACCGCGAGTTGATTGTTCAGGGAAGGGCGATCTGTCGTGACGTTATCCAGACGGATGCCATCATCAACCCGGGAAACTCCGGAGGACCGCTACTGAACATCTTCGGGGAACTCATCGGCATCAACACCGCCATCCGCGCCGATGCACAGAACATCGGTTTCGCCATTCCGGTCGATCAGCTCCGTGCACTGCTTCCCGAAATCCTCGACGGCGAAAAACGCAACAACATACTCGTCGGGCTGCGCGTCGGCGCAACGCAACCGCCTCTCGTGCTCCAGGTTCGAGACGACAGCCCTGCGTCGGCGGCGGGTGTGCGACCGGGAGATATTATCGAAGCCATCGATGGTCATCCCATCCGGCGAGGCATTGACTATCACGTCGCCATGCTCGACCGAACACCTGATGAGACCATCCAGTTCGACCTCCGCCGAGCCGGTCAACCGACCTGTGCCCGCCTAACGGTCTTGCGTTCGCAGTCGCCCGCAAACGCCAGAACACTCGCCCTGGGGAAGTTGGGGATCGTCGTGGCCGACGTGAGAGACGGCGCTGCCCAACGCTTGCGATGGGGGAAGCCGCACGGGACCGCCGGCGTCATCGTCCTGGCCATCGAACCGGACGGTCCGGCACGAGAAGTCGACCTTCAACCCGGCGACCTTCTCGTCTCCATGGGCACGCACTGGTTGACGAACGTCGACCATGTCGGCACGCTTCTGGCGAACGTGGCGGCCAGCGACCCGATCGACGTCGGGTACCGTCGCGAGCGAAGCGGTAGGCTTTTTGACGGAGAGGCGAGACTTTATGCCCGATGACCATGCCGATAGCAGCGAGCAACCGCCGTCGCAACTGGCGCCACTGCATGGCGGCCCCTCCGCCACACCACGAGATCTGCAGGTCAAGCTCAGTGAACAGCGCCTGACAATCGACTGGTCAGACGGCGCGAAGAGCGAGTTCTCACTTGCTGAACTGCGACGACACTGCCCGTGCGCTACCTGCCGAAATGACCGCGAGCAGCAGGACCCCAATCCGCTGAAGATCCTCAAGGCCGACCCGACCGACCTTCGCGCGACCGAGGCCAAGCTCGTCGGAAATTACGCGATCCGCTTCACCTGGTCCGATGGCCACGACGCCGGGATCTTCGATTTCCGGCAGTTGCGGGCGCTCAAGTCGTAACCAGAGTCTAGAGGCCAGCTACCAAAAGGTCAGTTGGGCACGTCTGCCCAGGCCGCTACGGTGTCAGGGCCTGTGAATTCTCCACAATACCCTGATACGGAGGGGAGGAACGTCCAGACTTCGACCTCGACTACGAGACGCGGCTCCAGGTACCAGCAGGCGGCGAAGTGAAAACTCGCTGGCGAAGGTGGCATTCAATGGCTATGCTAGAGATGGTCGTTGTGCGACGATGCGGAAGCCTTGGCGAATCTGCGTCGTGCTGAGCGTGATACAGGGCATGGAAGGAGGTTGGGCAATCTCGATGCCTGGCACATCGCCACCACCATTACCGGACTACGAACGACCACCAGTCATCGAGGTCGTTTGCGGTGTTCAATTCGCTGAGCTTAAGGGCTTCCAACCAACGGCCTTCGGCCTGCTTTGGCAGCGATTCAGGGATGAGTATCCGACCTGCGAACAACAGCCACCACTGGCGCAGGTGATCGAACGATTGGGTGAGCCTGTAGCGGATGAGCCGCCAAGGCTGTCACACGTACTTCCATTGCCGCGCGTCTTCTTCATACAAGAGACACCGTGTTGGTTGCTTCAAGTTCAGAACGACCGGCTCCTCCACAACTGGAGAAAGACAAACGAAACGGACGATTACCCGCGTTTCCCCGAAGTCCAAAAGCGATTCTGGTCGGCGTGGGAGCGGTTCCTCGGATTCTGTAGCGATGAGGGTATTGGCGATCCGGCGGTCAACCAACTCGAGCTGACCTACATCAATCACATCGTCCAAGGCGAAGGTTGGGAGGGGCTTGGTTCAATTGGCGATGTCTTGCCGGACCTCACGTGGCGCCCCAAACGTAACTTCCTGCCATCGCCGGAATCGATTCTGTGGAAAGCAAGCTTCCTGTTGCCAAACGGGGCGGGAAGGCTTCATCTTTCCGTTCGCCATGCAATTCGCAAGAGCGACCAAAAGCCCGTGCTATTGTGCGAGCTCACCGCCCGCGGCATGCCGACGGCCGCAGCCGAAGGCGGAATGCGAGAGTGGTTCTCACTGGGTCGAGAGTGGATTGTCCGTGGTTTTGCTGACTTGACGGCCGATACTATCCAGAAGGACATCTGGAGAAGGAAGTCGTGATCGACAAGCTCTACGAGACAACATGCGAGGGGATCCACGTCGATCCTGCACGGCATTGCGAGGAGCCGCTGACGTACAACATCTACAGCGACTACAGTTTCCCCGTACCACCCGGACCAGTTGTCCTGAAGCCGGTTTCAGACACGCCTCCGAAATCCAACTCAACAGGTTCGCGTTCGGAGGCCTATTCAGAATGGGTCGCCAAGTCGGCACCTGTAACAGTCATCGATACGGAGTTCACTTTCGTTCTGGGCGCTGAGGGCTTCGATTCCTGCGAATGGCCCGTGGAAGGAGACCTACCGAAACCGCCCGCCGACCAATCACGGCAAGAGCGGTACGCTGCGGTTATTGCTTTACTTGAGAAGTGGGTCGCCGAGGACTTAGGGGACGATCAGGAATCATGGAACCGCCTGAAGAGGGGGATTGATGAATCGCGCACCTCTTCAAGGAAACGATTCCGTGACTGATCGAATCATGCTCGACACAGGGCCGCTAGGGATGGTTACCAATCCGAAGTGGAACGCCGCTGCGCTGGAGTGGTTCAAGGCGGTTCTCAAGGCAGGGGACGAAGTCATCATTCCTGAAATTGCCGATTATGAGCTCCGTCGCAATTACATTCTAGAGAATATGAGTAGGAGCATCAGGCTCCTCGACCAATTGAAAGTCCTGTTGACCTATATGCCGATCGACACACCGACGATGGCGAAGGCCGCGAATCTATGGGCCGAAGCACGACAACGCCACAAGCCTACTGCCCACAAGCACGCGTTGGATGGAGATGCGATTCTGGGCGCTCAAGCCAGACGCGCACGAGCCGTGGTCGCGACGGACAACATTGGCCATCTCAGCCAATTCGTTAAGACTCGACTTTGGGCTGACATGGGGTTTCCGAGCGATCGGAAAACGTAGGCGCTTGCGGCAAGAATCTTACACGTGTTTCGGGAGTTCCGCGTAGCCCTCGCTGGAAGGCGTTCGGCCAGGGCGCAAGTGCCGAGGAAGAATCGCGGAGCTGATTACGACTCATCGTCCCGGCTGTGGCGTGGCTGGAGCTGGCACTGTTTGACGGCCTCGCGGTGTTCCAGCCACCGGCCCATCAGGACGATGGCACAAACATAGCACACGAGCGGCAGAAGCGTCGCGACCGCCGCGACGACGGGCGTGAGCAGCGAGTCTGTCAGTCCACCGGGTGTAGCGAGTCGACCGGCCACGCGTTCGAGCACGTTGACCGCTACCGTGATTGTCACCACGTACACGAATACACGCACACCCGAACGGATTTTCCGCGCAAGTTGCGGGTTGGGAATTCGTTCGCAAAGCCGCACCAGGTAGAGGCTCGCGACCACAAGCGTGAGAGCTGAGCAAGCCGACAACATCCCCGAGGATACCGTGAGGATGATGGGGTGTACCCCACGTCCCGCCATGCTGCCGAGCTGCAGGCCGCAGTCCGAAACCGCCATCAGCAGGGCCGCTATCGCCGTTCCCCGCACGACTCGACGTAGTGCCCTGGGCTCTTCGGTCAGGCTGAGCCGTGGATCGAGGGTGGTTATTCCAACCACTCCGATCAGCACCAGAACCAACGATCCCGCAATGCCGACCAGGTTGACGACACGCAAGACCATGCTGGAGACGCCGGTGCCGCGCGCAAGCCTTAAACCCAGCCCGACCCATCCAAAAACGGTTGGCACGGCAGCCGCGAACACCAAGAAACCAAGGAACCCGCTCGCCACATAAAGGTGACCCCGGTTGACTCGTTCCAACCAGGCGGGGTCGGCGGCCGAAAGCAGATCGCCACGCAGAGATCGCGCGACTTCGGTCCCGCACTCCGGGCAGCGGCCCTCAGTGGGAAGACCGCGCAGATTGTAGCCACAGTGGTTGCACAACAAATCGGCTGAAAGGCAGTTCCTCTCAGACGTGTCGTTGAGGCCTGTCACTCCGCCGTCTCGTTGACCCCCTCGGTCTCAGAGTCCGCCAGCTTCAGCGGCGGGACCTCGTCCGGCTTGTCGGGATCGAGCTTGGGGAGGTCATCGAGATTGGCCAGGCCGAAGACTTCGAGGAAGCGTGTTGTGGTTCCATACAGTAGCGGACGCCCCAGCTCCTCTGCCCGCCCGACGATGCGAACAAGGTTCATGTCGCGCAGGCGGACCAGAATGTCGCCCACGGCCACCCCGCGAACCGCCTCGATGTCGGCACGAAGTGCCGGCTGCTTGTACGCCACGATGGCCAGCGTCTCCAGGGCCGCCGGGGAAACCCGCGTATCCCCGCTCGTCTTCTGCAGCTTGCTGACCCACGGATGATAGATCGGCCTCGTCTGCATCTGATAGCCCCTGGCGATGGCCTCAATGCGAAACGACGCCCCAGACTCATCGAACCGCCGGTTCAGCGACTCGATGTGATTCTTCACGTCCCCCGCGTCGCCGATACCCATCGTCTGCGCTATCCGCCGGGCAGAAAGCGGCTCGTCCGTTGAAAACAGCAACGCCTCGACGATCGACTCCGGACTGACGTCCGGCATCTCGGTCTGGGCCGTTGCATTCGCGCTCTTGTCGTTGGCTTCACTCATCGATACTGTGGATTGTGATTGGTGAGCCGCTTGTTGGCAATCCGAAATCTGTAATCCTTGATAAGACTATGGCAAGCAACATCAACAAACTCCGCAACGGCGATTTTTCCGACGGACGTGCAGGACCGACGCGCTGGGTCTGGTCCTCCACCAGCCGCGGGGCACGATGGCGTCGATACGCGTCCGACGAGCCTTCCGACACCACCGGGATGCGACTCGAACTCGACCAGGCCCAGGGCGTCGCCCAATGGTCTCAGACCGTCGTCTGCGCGCCGGAGACCTTCTACCGCGTCGAAGCCACGATATGCTGCGACCTTACGCCGGCTGACGACGTTTCCACCGATGAAGCGGGGGTGGTCCTGGCCGTTCAGCCCATGGTGGACGACCGAAGAGTCGGAGATTCCAGATTCACGCCGGGAATCCACCGCGCGTCGCACCCCGTCACGATTCGGGCCTATTTCGAAGTCCCCGCGGGCATCCGAAGGCTCAAGGTCTCGATCGGCGTGGCGGACGCCAGCGGAACGGCCTGCATCCTCGATGTCCGCTGTATCCGAGTCCTCGATCCGGACGAGGCATCCCACGCGCTGGCCATCCCCGCGCCGCCTCACACCCTGACTCCGCCGCGCGTCGCACAGTCCATTTGCATTTGCGGTGATAACGCTGACCGAAGACCTGTCACGCGGCTTCTGGCCCAGCACCTCGGTGAGGCGAACGTCTCTGTCTTGGCTCCCAAGCTGCTGAAACCAGCCACACTGCAGGCGGATGCACTTTTTTTGCCCGACCCGCTCCCACCCTCTTCGATTCGCTCGGTCACCGGTCTCATTCGGCTCGCAAAGGACCGCATCGTCGTTATCTCGCTCCCGGCACTGGCTAAGTTGGCCGCCCCGACACTCAACCTCCGCCGCGTCGAGCAGAACGATGACCTGATCCACGCCAAAACAACCTGGGCCAACCACGCGACCGCCGGGTTCGCCCTGCACGATGCCTTCGCCCATTCCTGGCCCGGTCGATCCGCGGGAAGCGTCACCCAGAATCAGTTCCGCAAGACCGCAGGTTTCAAGGATTTCTGCAAGAAACACGGATTCGTCACATTGCTCGAGTCCATGTGCGATCAGGACGTCACCTCAGATCGCCCCATCGCCCTTTTCAAGGAAACGCCGGGCGGCGGACTGTACGTCCTGGACATCGAACCGGCGGAGACGCCCGCCTCGAACTGGGGCGAACCGACGCTCGCGATGCATCTGCTTCTCTCCCTCCTGGGCCACACCCAGACCGGAATCGGGCAGTTTGTCTCGCCCATCCGAGACGAACCGGAGTTTCGCAAGACGATCCGCGAGATGGGTGAACGCTTCGACGCCGTCACCGTGCAAGACGCCGGGCTGCCGGTGGAAGAGATTACCGAGCAGATCGTTCTGATCGATCCGGAATGCGCGCCCTGCAGCGAACCGAACGCTGTGCGATTGACCGCACATGGCGAACCGGGCGGCTCGCGACCCTGGATCCTCGTGCGAAGTGGACTTCTGCCCGGAGACGTCGAGAGCACCTACGGCGCGCTAATGTGGTTCAAACAGCTCGTCCGCATGCCGCCCTTCAACTGCCCCTACGCCGATGAACTCGCCTCGCAGTTCCGACTGGCGTGGGTACCGTTCTCAGCCACGTGGGAACCGCGCGGCGGCTGGCGCCGAAGCGAAAGCCCCATCGACGACAGCACGATCATCGACACCGACGGTCCGCACATGGCCGCCCTGATCGACCTCACCTCGTGCAGTTCCAATCGAATGCGAGTGGTCTTGCCGAGCGATAAAGGAGGCTATCGCCGATATGCCCGGTGGCTGCCGACGCTGCACGCGGCGTTCGACTCCGCCCACCACTTCATGTGGACGCCCCCGGACGGCGAGTGCTTTGCCGATCGAGACCGATTCGCGTGGCGGCGCGCCGGTCACGACCTCGAAGTCATCGCCGATCCCGACGCGTTCCGCGGCGACGCCCACCGCGATGTCATCCAGGCCGGCGGCGAAGTGGTCCGAATCGAAGTCCCCGGCGGCGATGCCGACTTCGTCGCGAACTCCATCCATCGCACCGACCTTGCCGCTACCTTGCTCGAACACGTGATTGGATTGCAGCTGGGCCTGATCGCCGTCAACCGGCGTGAAGCACCCGCGCGCGTCGATTCATTCGCCCCGGTCGCACCGGGTGCCGCGCTGATTGTCGACCGGCGGGACCCAGCCATGCGAGCGAACGCCTCACAAGCGGGTTAGGTGCTCAGACACCGACGCTTCGTCGTGCATAGCGGATGGCCTGCTTGATGGGGGTCAGCGCCGAATCCGACATCAGGCCGTAATCGTCGATCTCCACGCCATCGAACCCAAGTTCCACGACCCTGGCGAAGAGGCTGACCAAGTCCGGCGCCTGAGCACCGATCACCAACGGACCGGAAATGCCAATCTCGCGACACTCCGGGTGCATCGATCGAACCAACGGCAACTGATCCGCACGATCAATGCGGCTGATCACGCTGACTTCAGCGCCGCCCTCCAATTGCCCCGGCAGAAGATGCAAGAGACCTTCTACCCTACGATCGACACGGACTCGAACCTCGCAGCCGTTGGCCAGTTTTCGCGACAGAGCGGACAATTCCCGCTCGCGCCACCGCTGGTACGCCGCAAGCGGCTCATCGTTCGCCAAAACGGAATCAAACGCCGCGTCCGTCTGCGACGAACCCTCCAGGCATCGTGCAAGATGAACCTGCGCGGACCGTCGCGCAGACTGAACATCCACGCCGGCCGACGACGCTCCCTGCTGGCACGACTCACAGAAGCAGAGGGCCAGGAACACGCGCTGCAGGTCATCCATGAGACCCGAAGACACCAGTCCCCCTCCGAGCGCCTCGCCCCACGCCGTCACGAAATCCGCCAGCGTCACGCCCTCAACGGCACCTCGAGACGATAGGTCGCGCACAAGACCGTCAAGATAGGCCTGTACGTCTGCGTTCGAGAGACACACGCTCCGCCGCGAGGAATCTCCGTAGAGGTTCTTGCAGGCCATCTCGGGTTGCCGCTCTGCCAGCCGGCTTGTCTGCGACGTCGAGATCATCACCCGAAGGGCCAGCCCGCGCTCTTCGCACGCGCGAGCGATCCGCTCCAGCGGATCCTTCGGCTTCGCCCAGGTCGACACGATCGGCTTACAGCGGGTGGCTTCGTACCTCTCTTCGACGGGATGGAAGAAGAGACCTCCTCGGGTGCGGAAGACCCGCGGTTCAACCTCTCGGCCGCGAACCTCAACGACCGGCGGCGTCGCCATCCAGACCGAGACCCCGGTCACGCCGACCTCGCCCTGGAGGCGGTCGAGGTTGGCTCCGAGATCGCCGTCGATCAGATCCCACGGGTAGGTTGTCAGATAGGTCTGGAACATGCCGACGAGTGTCATCGTCCGGAATCGTCCCGTCAACCCAGCCACCCTGTCGCGCCGTCGAAACGACCCGGCGGCTGCAAAAGGGGGGAACCGCGCGCCTCCCCAATCGAGAGGGGGACGGCGCGCCGCCGCCCGAAAGAACTTCCGACCCGGGTTGACGATTCACTTACAGTTTGCCGATGAACATCGACGCGCGTGTTGGCAACAAACTGTGAAAAGTCGGTCAACGCGCTTGACGAGATCCCAAACAACAGTATGCTCCCGGCCATGTTGGATTCGGTTAGCCATCTCGCTTCTGCGGACCCCGTAGACTTCGCGGGCATCGTTGATGTCCGTCGAGTTTGTCTCATGGGTCACCGGAGCGCCCTTTTTATGGGACGCGGGTGGGAGTGCGAGCCGTAGCCGAACGAAACGGAAACGAAAAGACGACGGCGGCCCGCACTCGAAGGTGCGGGCCTTTTTTTTTGAGAGCAGAAACCGTGCGGGCGATGGATGACCCGCGGGAAGATCGGCGCGCCTTCAAGGCGGTGCGTTCGCAGATGAATAGGGGAGTGGTGTGATGAGTCTCTGGTCGGCGGCAACGTTGGTGTTCTTTGTGCTCGATCCGTTCGGCAACGTCCCGAAAGTTCTCGTGACGCTGAAGCACACGCAATCAAAGCGCCGCGACCGAGTTCTGGTCAGAGAACTCGTGATCGCTCTGGTCGTGATCGTGATGTTCCTGTTCCTCGGTCGCCGCATCCTCGACGTCATGCACCTGTCCCAGGAGGCACTCAGCGTCGGCGGGGGAATTGTCCTGTTTCTCATCGCGATACGGATGATCTTCCCGCCGGCGGAGGTGGTCGGGGACCCGGCCGACGATGAACCGTTCGTCGTTCCGCTCGCGGTCCCCTATTTCGCGGGTCCCGCGACACTGGCGACGGTTACCGTGATGGGCAGTGACCAACCGAGTCGATGGCCCACCTGGCTCGCCGCCGTCGTGATCGCTTGGCTGGCGGCCGCCATCATCATGGTGCTGGGCAATCGCCTTGCGGGGTTGGTCGGGCGTCGGGGCCTGGTTGCGATGGAACGCCTCATGGGCATGGTCCTGGTAGCGATTTCGGTGGAGATGCTGTTCCGCGGGTTTCGTACGTTTCAGCAGAGCATATGAAGATGCCAGGGTGGGGATTTTGTGTCAGCAGGAAGATGGGCCCGCATCGTGCAAGTGGATCATTCGCGGTAGCCCATGAGATTCCGTGACAAGGCCTCTTTATCGACTTATTCTTCGACCATGACAGCTTCGAAATCAGCGCAAACGATGGACGGCAAGGCCCTGGCCAAGCGCGTGCGCCAGAACGCCGCCGCAAAGGTCGATCGCATCCGACAGGCCACCGGTGTGACCGCGGCGCTGGCCACCGTACTTGTGGGGAATGATCCTTCGTCAGCAACCTATGTGCGAATGAAGAGAAAACGCTGCGAAGACGCGGGCATGAAGTCGCTCTGCGTTGAACTGCCCGAGGATTCCACGACGCAGCAGGTCGTGGCGGAAATCCAGGAGCTTGGTCAGGATCCCGCCGTACACGGCATCCTGGTGCAGCACCCGGTTCCCAAGCCGATCGACAAGCGCGCCGCCTTCGAGGCCATCCCGATCGAGAAAGACGTCGACGGTGTGACCTCTGGAACGCTGGGCCGCGTCATCCTCGGCATGCCCTCTTTCGTCGCGTGTACACCGGCCGGCATTGTGGCACTGCTTCGCGAGTACAACGTCGAGTTCGACGGTGCGCACGCCGTGGTCATCGGGCGCAGTCCGATCCTCGGTCGGCCCATGGCGTCCATGCTGATCAACGCGCACGCCACCGTCACGCTCTGTCACTCTCGAACGCGCAGCCTGCCTGACATCATCCGCGGTGCCGACGTATTGATCGCCGCGGTCGGAAAACCGCGGTTCGTCCAGGGTGAGTGGCTCAAGCCCGGCGTCGTCGTGGTCGATGCGGGCTATAACCCCGGCAACATCGGCGATGTCGACTTCGACGAAGCGGTGAAAGTCGCTTCGATGATTACGCCCGTCCCGGGCGGTGTAGGTCCGATGACGATCGCCACCTTGATCGACCAAACCGCCGACGCCGCAGCCCGGCAGCTCGGCCTGAATCTCTGACCCGCCGATGCTCGGTAGCCCTTCGCCACTTCGACGTTTCCCCCCTTCCGTCGCATTGTTGCCCTGTCGTTTCCTCCCCTCCGTCGCTCCCTCGCGGCGTGGCTAGGTCGCGTACCACATAGAAATTTGAGACGCATCCCCAAACATAAAAAATACCCGAGTGTGGTCGGTTCTTGATGGGTCCATGACTATGGCGGACAACGCGCTTCTCGAAAAAACGTACGATCCACAGAATGTCGAAGAGGACATCTATGCGCTTTGGGAGCGGATCGGTGCTTTTCGATCCACGCCCGACGGCAGCCCGCACGATCGCACCTTCACCATCGTCATTCCGCCGCCCAACGTCACCGGTGCGCTGCACCTGGGGCACGCACTCAACAACACGCTGCAAGACATCCTGGTTCGCTACTATCGCATGCGAGGGTTCAACACGCTCTGGCAGCCTGGCACTGATCACGCCGGCATCGCCACCCAAGCCGTCGTCGAACGACGCATCCGCGAGCAAGAGGGCAAGACCCGACACGAACTTGGGCGCGACGAACTTGTCAAGCGGATTTGGAAATGGAAGGACGAGTACGAAAAGCGCATCCTCAGCCAGCTCAAGCTGATGGGCTGCTCCTGCGACTGGGAGCGAAACCGATTCACGCTGGACGACGGCCTAGCACGCGCCGTGCGTCACATGTTCTTCAAGCTCTTCAAAGACGGGCTGATCTTCCGCGGCAAACGACTCGTGAACTGGGACACGCAACTTCAAACCGCCGTCTCCGACGACGAGGTCTACTACGAAACCGTCAAGAGCCACTTCTGGCACTTCAAGTATCCGGTGATTGCGAAACAGAGCCGCGACCGTAAGGGAGCGGGGGACGACCCCGAATTCGTCATCATCGCGACGACGCGCCCCGAGACTATGCTGGGTGACACTGCGGTGGCTGTCCATCCCGATCCCGAAGGCTTCTTCGATCAACAACAAAGCGAACTCCAAGAGATGTGGGACCGACTTTCCAGTCGGTCAGGTAAGGAGGCGACTGAACTCGAGGCTAAGTTGCAGTCCCTACGCGCTCGCCGCGAGTCGCACCTGCCGCAGTTGATCAAGCTCCGCGACATGGCGCGCGATGGGCGCAAGCTCATGCTCCCGCTCGTCGAGCGCGAGATTCCGTTGATTACGGACGAGTGGGCCGACCCGACCAAGGGCAGCGGATGCGTCAAGATCACGCCCGCGCACGATCCGAACGACTACGAGGTCGGACTGCGATGCGATCCGCCGCTACCAATGATCAACGTGCTGACGTCGGACGGGAAGATCGCGCGAATCGTCGAACCGGACGGAAGCGTCAACGCGCATAGCCAAGACTATGAAGGTCTTACGTTCTCATCCGAAGGTCGTGCCAGGGTCGTCGCCGAACTGGAGTCGCGCGAATTACTTCACGAAATCGAAGACCACGAAACCGAGATCGGTCACAGCGATCGCAGCAAGCTGCCGATCGAGCCGTTCCTGTCGGACCAGTGGTTTGTGAGGACGGGGGATGAGGAAGGGACGGAGGGACGAAGGGGCGAAGGGACAGAGGAAGAAGAAGGGGCGCAGCGACGCAGCGACGGAGCGACGAAGGGTGGGATTACGCTTGGCGATGGGTCGATCGCACCCGGTATCGCGCAGGCGGCGATGGACACCGTCAATGACGGACGCATTCAGGTCTTCCCCTCGCGGTACGCGAAGAGCTACCTCGACTGGCTTGGCGAGAAACGCGACTGGTGCATCTCCCGCCAGCTCTGGTGGGGACATCGGATTCCCGTGTGGAGGGCTTCCGTTGGTCGAGCTTATGAGGACAAGTCAAACGCTCAACGTATTCGAGAGAGACATGTCGAGATAACAGGAGAGCTGCAGGCGGCGTTGGATGAACTTGCCGAGGCAGCGGGGTGTCCGGGACACTTCCTTGTCGTGTGGCGCGAAGGGATGCCACGTTCTTCGCGTTGCATCTGCACACGAAGCGAGGTAGCTGACCGCCAACTCGACAGGCTTGCGATCGACATCGGCAGGGCGCGAAACGTGGGACTTTTTGAAGCAGATGGCCCCCTGGTGCAGGAGGTCCCGATTGACGATCCTCGGTTCGCGGCAACCCAGGGAATTCGTGGCCTAGTTGATAAAGTCGAGCGCGACCCCGACGTCCTCGACACCTGGTTCAGCTCGGCGCTCTGGCCGTTCAGTACACTCGGCTGGCCGGAAGAGACGGATCACCTGAAGCAGTACTACCCCGGCTCGGTGCTCTGCACCTCGCGCGACATCATCACGAACTGGGTCGCGCGGATGGTGATGTTCGGGCTCTACGCCACGGGCAAGATCCCCTTCGATCACGTCTACATCCACCCGAAGATTCTCGACGGGCGCGGCGAGACGATGAGCAAGTCGAAGGGCAACGGCGTCGACCCTGTGGACGTCATCCACACGCACGGTGCCGACGCCCTGCGCTACTCGATGGCCGACATGTGTACCGAGACGCAGGACATCCGCATGCCGGTCGAGTACGTCTGCCCCCACTGCGGCAAGCTCACGCACCAGGAGCACGCGCTCAAAGAGGAAACGCAGGCAAGGAAATCGCGCGGCGAGAAGCTCGACCGCAAGCTCCAGCCGGCCGACTGCACGCGCGTCAAATGTGCAGACAAAGCCTGCGCCAAGATGTTCGCAACGCAGTGGGCCGACGAAGCCACCAAGAAAGAACTCCCGCTTGGTCGCGAGACTTCGGACAAGTTCGACATTGGCCGCAACTTCTGCAACAAACTCTGGAATGCCGCACGCTTCGCCTTCATCAACCTTGAAGGTGCGCCGTGCGAGGCGCTCGATCCTTCATCGCTGCTGCCGGAAGACCGCTGGATCCTCGCGACACTTTCGAGAACCATTCGACGCTGCCACGAACATCTTCGCGCGTATCAGTTCTCCGCCTTCGTCAAAGAGCTTCGCGAGTTTTTCTGGGATTCACTCTGCGACTGGTATATCGAGCTGACCAAGCCTCGCCTTTCCACTTCGCCCGAGCCGCAGGCTTCAGCCTGCGCGAGCACCCAGGCATCATGCGACGCATCAACAAGCGCCACCGCTAAGCAGGTCCTCGCCTTTTGCCTCGACCAGACGCTCCGCCTATGGCACCCGGTCATCCCCTTCATGACCGAACGCTTGTGGCAACAGCTCAACGCCATCGCACCGAAGCGAGGTCTTCCCGGTGTGGCCGATCTCTCCCTCGGCGAGAACCTGATCACCGCCGAGTTCCCGTCGGAAGACGGATACCCTGCGCTGGACGACGAAGCCACGCTCAAGGTGTTTAGCGAGATTCAAGATGTGGTCCGCGCGGTACGAGAGCTCCGATCACAGTGCGACGTCTCGCCGAAGCAGGCGGTCAACGCCACCGTCGCACTACCGCAGGCAGAGTGCGAAGCGTTCAACGCCAACGCGCACATCGTCGTGCGCATGGCCAACGTCGATCATCTGAACGTCGATCCCGCCGCCAAGCGACCGGCCAATGCGGGAAGCGTCACGATGGGGGCCCTTCGCGTCTTCGTTCACGACATCAGCGACGACGAAGCCGAACGAACCAGAACCACCAAGGCGCTGGAGGGCATCATCAAGCAGATTGCCGGCAAGGAAAAGAAGCTGGCCAACGAGAAGTTCGTCGCCAACGCCAAGCCCGAGGTCGTCGACGCCGAGCGCGGGCGCCTGGAGGAATTATCTCAACGGCGAGCCGGGCTCGAAAAACACCTTGCGGAGCTCGAGAACTGACGACGCCTTTGAGCGCAACTGAGCATCCAGTATACTGCTCACCGGAGCACGGGAATCACCGCTGATTCTTGAAAGGGAGCCATCGCCCATGCAATGTCCGAACTGCAAAACGCCGCTGTCCGCTATCGATTACGAAGGCATTACGATCGAATCCTGCTCCCGCTGTGAGGGTGAATGGCTCGACGCCGCGGAGCTTGGACACATCGTCAAAGCGCGCGAAGTCCGCTTCAACGATGAAGAGCGACAAGCCGTCGCGGCCGCGACGAAGATCACGCCGGTCGACGTCCAACGTGAAGACCGCGATTTGCACTGCCCGAAGTGCGATGGCCAAACCGACTCCATCAACTACGGCGGCGACACAGGGATCGTCATCGACAAGTGCACCGCCTGCGGCGGCATCTGGCTGGACAAGGGCGAACTCGAACAGATTCAGATGCTCGTCGAAGGCTGGAAAGACGGACTGTCGGGCGACCTGGCCAAGTATGGACCAAAGCTGCGAAAGATCGAGCGAGACGTCGAGCAGAAGGCAGGCTTCAGCGGTTCGCGCTTCGGCTTCGTCAACGCCATGATCAACGGCATCCTGGGTCGCTGGTAACGCCCGCTAGAGCGACATTACGATCCTCGACACGCTTTCACTCACCGCCAAAACCTTCGCGCGCCGATATTGCGATACAGATAGATGTGCCCGATCATCCTTCCGGCCCTCCGGGCGGATCGGATGGCGTGCAACTGTGGGGGAAGACGAGAGGAACGGATGATGCTCTACGTCGCGCTGACATTCTGGCTGCTCGTCATCGCACTGACCGCCTGGGGCGTTCATCAGCTTTGGAGTGGGATGATCAAAGCCAAGGTGCTCAACACGGCTTTGCTGCCCGGAACGCTCGCCGCGCAGACCGGGCACGTCCTCGGCTTGCTCGTCACCGGCGCGACGATCCGAAACGCCTCGCTCTTCAAAGATGACGAGTCACGCGAACCCGAAACCACACAAAACCCCGAGCCGCGAATCCCCGTGATTGGCCCCGTGATCATCGGCCTTCTTCCGCTTCTCGCCTGCGCCACGGGAATCTACTTCGTCGCGAGATTCCTCGGCGGCCCGATCCTGACCAACATGAACCAATCCGTGGTGGGGCCGGTGCTTCCGACAACGGTAACCGGCGTGTGGCAGTTGCTGCGCGATCAGATCAGCCTTGTCGAATCGATCGTCAGTGCCATCGCCGTGGCAGACTTCATCAACTGGAAGACCTGGGCGTTTCTCTATCTGCTCACTTGCCTGACCGTTCGAACCGCGCCGTTTCCGGGAAACCTACGCGGGGCGCTCGGCGCGATCCTGGTCCTGGGGATCGGTGCGGCCACGGTCACATCACTCTTTGAGGTAGCGAACCCCCACGTGCAAAACGCCTGGGCGGTGCTCAACTTGACCGTGGCTACGCTGCTGTTGCTTCTCCTGCTCAGCCTCCTCATTCGCGGCGGTGTCGGGTTGGTTCAGGTGCTTCGACAGGACGCGTGAGTTCTCGCCTGCTTCCGGCGCACCCACTCACCAGCGGCCGATAATACCTATCATTCAGGCAGCTGACGTGGCATTGACGGCTGGAGCGAGGGGCGACTTTCAACTCCCGCGCCCCTACAATCGACGACGTGGTGAAAGTGTGGGCGTGGAACGTCGTAGGAAAGTCGGCCACGTCGTCGTTCGTGTTATCGGCCCGGACGGGGAAGCTGGAGCACCAGGGGAACGGAAGACATGCGACTGAGACGTAGTATCGGCCGGCTCTTCGGAATGGCATTGAGCCTTTCCTTTCTGCACGCCATGGCGGTTCCCATTGTGCAAGCCCAGGATCTTGCGTTCGCTCCGGGCGCCAACGCACCTACTCCCAACACCACAACGGTCGTTCGAGTTCACGTGAACGACGTCGATCACCTGAACCGAGTCGCCGGCAGGCTCGACATCTGGGAAGCACACCTCGACGAGTTGTACGTCGTCGCAGCCATCACACCCACCCAGTATGAGTGGCTTGACGGTCTGGGCTATCGGCTTGAGGTCGATGGGGGACGAACCGCGTCGGTTAGCGCGCTGGCAGCACTCGATCCGCGGTATCACTACTTCGACAACTTCTACACGAACGCCAACGGCCTCTACGTCGTGGACTTCCTGCAGGACATCAACGCTGCCTACCCAGACCTCACCGAACTCATCGACATCGGTGACGGCTGGATGGCAGACGCCCCCGGTGAGCACCACCGTGACATTCTCGTCCTGCGCATCACGAATGAAGATCCAGCGTACGGCCCGATCGGAGACAAACCCGTTTTCTTTCTGTTCGGCACCATCCACGCGCGAGAGGTGGCCATTCCCGAGCTGGCCATCCGCTACATCAAGTACCTGACCGAAGGATTCGGCGGTGAGGGCGGTTACGGTGTCGATCCGGATGTCACCTGGATGGTGAACCACAGCGTCGCACATGTTCTGGTCATGCAAAACCCGGACGGTCATTGGGCCAACGAGCAGAGCACCGCGGCCTTCCGGCGAAAGAACATGGACTGGGACGATGGATGCGTCAGTCCCACGAACTGGGGCGTGGACCTGAACCGGAACCACAGTTTCTTCTGGGGTTGCTGCAATGGATCGAGCGGATCGCCGTGTGAAGTTACCTATCGCGGACCGACCCCCGCCTCCGAACCGGAGACGCAGGCATTTCAGTACTACTTCGCCTCCGTGATGGTCGACCAGAACGGCCCCAGTGACGACAATACGCTGCCACCCGCAGCGCCGGATGATACCACAGGCATATTCATCTCGCTCCACAGTTACAGCGACCTGATCTTATGGCCTTGGAGTTTCTTCGACCACGGTCCTTCACCGAATGATGGGCAGTTGAGGACTATCGCGCGAAAGTTTGCCTATTACAGTAGATACAATCCCACCGGAGACATCAACTACAACATCGACGGCAGCACGGACGACTGGACGTACGGCCGATTCGGTGTCGCGTCGTTTACGTTCGAAGTCGGACCCGGTGCGGGCGCCTGCGGAGGGTTCTTTCCTGCGTACGGTTGTATCGACGGCATCGACGGCATGACCAGGAACTTCTGGGCCGAGAACAAACCCGCACTGCTCTACGCCCACAAGATCGCCCGCACACCGTACATCACCGCGTACGGCCCGGACGCAGGTCCTGTTCGGGCGTTACCGAATGTGGTTCGCGCCGGCGCAGCAGTAACCCTGGCTGCCACGGTTGCAGACAACCGGGTCATCGGCGATACGCTCCAGCCCATCGCCGCGGCTGAGTACTTCATCGACGAAGCAGGCACCGACGGCACGGGATCGGCAATGTCTCCTTCGGATGGCGCCTGGAATGAAACCAATGAGCTCCCCACCGCCTCGCTGGATACCTCGGGACTGGAGGCGGGCAGACACTATCTTCTCGTTCACGGCCGGAGCTTTACCGGACAATGGGGACCCTTCACCGCTGCGTTTCTCGACATCTGCTATTCAACCGACTTCGACTGCGACGCAGACGTAGACCTTGTCGATTACTCCACGCTGCGGGCTTGTCTTGCCGGCCCCGGGGTTGTGACCCCACCGCCGGGTTGTACGGCCGACGAGTTCACCGCGTCTGACCTCGATGACGACTTGGACGTCGACTTTGCAGATGTGGCGTCCTTCCGACTGCTCTTCGGTCAGTAGTCTCGCAGTATGCTTCTTGACGCATCTCAGCGGCGCGTCGACCGGCGCAAAGTCGATAGTCTCATTCCAACTTAAGCACCGCCTCTTCGATCTCCTCGCCGCGAGCATTGGCGAACCCTCGCGCATAGCTGGAGACCACAAACCCGCACTTCTCCAACACGCGGAGCGATGCCAGATTGTCTCGGGCGGCGCGAGCGAAGAGGGGGCGCACGTCGATCGCACCCAAAAACTGTGACAACGCTTCCGTCGCCACGCCCTTACCCCAATACTCCCGCCCAATCCAATAGGTGACTTCCGGGTCGCCGAACCGCTCGAACTTCGCGATGTGCCCCGCCACGTGCCCGCCCCAGACGATGGTCCTGACGCTGACAGTATCGTCGGTGCGAATCCGATCCCAATGCGACGCAAAGGCCTCTTTATCTGAAGGTCTCTCTCTCGTAAACGCCGCCATCTGATTGGCTACGGAATCCAGTTGCTGTTCGAAGAAGATGGGTAGATCACCATCGACAACCTCACGGAGCTGGACGGCGATCGACACAAAGGGTTCCTTCCAGACTTGGCCGCCCCGGTTCCATGCCCGCGCGGCGGCAACTCTCGGTCCCAACCACTACCCCGCCGCTGGCTGAGCAACCATCGGCGTGATGTAGGCCGCGGCTTCGTTCGTGCGCTGTTCGCCGAAGCGGAACAACCGGGCGCTGTTGAAAATGACCACCGCGGTCGCCACGGTGTGCGCCATCGCCGCCATCACCGGCGTCAGCGGTCCCCAAACCGCGAGCGTCATCATGCCGACAATAAAGACGACACCGAAAATGATGTTCTGCCAGACGACACGAACCGAACCCTTCGAGAGCTTGATCAGAAACGGAAGACGGCTCAGATCGTTGTTCATCAGCGCAATGGACGCAGAGTTGATCGCCACATCGCTACCGGCCGCACCCATCGCGATGCCCAGATCACTGGCCGCGAGCATTGGCGCGTCATTGACACCATCGCCGACCACTGCCACGCGGTGTCCGCGGCGCCGCAGGTCATCGACCAGGTGCAGCTTCTGCTCCGGGAGGACCTCAGCCTGCACCTCGGTGCAACCCATCTCCTCGCCGACGCGGTGCGCGACCGACCACTTGTCACCCGTCACCATCGACAGGTTCTTGATGTTGAGCGCGCGGAGTGCGTCGATCGCCGAACGCGCCTCGTCTCGCGTGCAGTCCTCCAAACCAAGCCAGCCCAAACACTTGCCGTCGCGAACGACATACAACATGCTGACGCCCTCCGGCTCCGCATAGGCCGGGTCTTTCGTCAGACTCATGTCGGCGCCGACCTCTTGTAGCCAGTTCGCCCGACCGACCATCACCGAGTTGCCGTCCACCTTCGCCTGAACACCACGCCCAGCCACCTCTTTGAATCCTTCCGGATGCGCGAGCTGAATCTTCGCTTTCTTCGCGACCGACACCACCGCAAGCGCCGCAGGGTGCTTGCTCATCTGCTCCGCCGACGCCGCGGCGAAGAGAAGATCGGCGCCATCAACGCCCGGTGCAGGTTTCATCTGACTCAACGAGAGTTCGCCCGTCGTCAGCGTTCCGGTCTTGTCGAAGATAACGGCCGTCAACGTGCGAGCGTATTCGAGTTGCACAACGTTCTTGATCAAGATGCCCAGCCGCGCCGCACAGCTCAGCGCCGCCACCATCGCCGTCGGCGTCGCCAGCACCAGCGCCGCCGGGCACGCAATGATCAACATCGTGATGGCTTTGTGAATGCCGACCTCTTTGTCCTCAGAGAAGAACCAGACGATCCCCGCCAGCATGATTACGGTCGGCGTGTACCAACCCGCGTACCGATCGACCAAACGCATCAAGGGCGTGCGTGTTTTCTCCGCATCGAGAATGAGCTGCTGAACGCGGCCCAGCGTCGTGTCTCGACCGGCTTTGGTCACCTTGATGTCGAGCTGACCGGTGAGGTTACTCGTACCGCTGAACACCTCTTCACCCGCAGCCCGATCAACGGGAAGCGACTCACCGGTGATGTTGGCCTGGTTGATCGACGATTCGCCGCTGACCACCTCGCCATCCGCCGGGATATTGTCACCCGGTCGAACACGAACGATCTCGCCCGGCTTGAGCAAATGGGCGTCGATCAACTCTTCCATTCCATTCGGCAGGATGCGATGCGCTTTGTCCGGCGTCAGACGCAACAGCGACTCGATCGACGCGCGGGCGCCCAGCGCCGTTCGCGTTTCGATCAGGTTGGATATCACCATGAAGAACGCGATGATGCCGGCGGTTCGATACTCACCCAAAGCAATGGCCGCCACCACCGCCAGTGCGACCAGCCCCTCCATGTGCGTGCTGCCGCTAAACAAGGCCTTGATCGCTTGCCACACCAGCGGTCCCCCAAGAAGGATGGCCCCCAATAGCGCGATCACATCGGAGTAGGGGTTATGCGTCCGGCCGTCCGGACCCACCGCGAGCTCGAACTGGTAGAGCGTTCGGGCGACCGACGGAAGATCCACGACAAATGCGCTCAGCACGAGCATTCCACCCATCAGCGTGCCAATGAGCAACCCGCTGGCTTTGCTCGTTTCCGCCTCGAGTTCTCTCTGATGAACGTGTGCCATATGCCGTGTTCCCTTACCGTTCAGCGTCGGACGCTGCCGAAGCGCGTCGCCCTTGCCGTCGCCCCCGGGCCAAGGCGCCCAGATAACCGTGTGAAGGATGCCTCGTCAACCGCCAATCCGCTCGCGGTCACCGCCGGGTGATCCCGAAATCTCCGGCTTGCCCAGATTCCCGCGATTCGGCCCAAACAGGCCTCTCGCTACGCTCATTGCGGGGCGTTGAGCATACTACGACGCCTGCCGAGCCGGAGTTCATGGGAAGATTGCGAGCCCGGCCAAGCGCGACCTCGCGGAGCCCGGCCCACCAGGTGCGAGCCGAGCCGCTCCCGCGATGCCCATGGCCGAGCGCAGTGGATCCACAGCACTTCACGACCACCTGCAGCGGCGGATAGCCACAACGCCTCGCCAAAGCCCCGCCTGACAGTGCCGCGGCGAGCTTGCGCTAGAGCAAGCTCCACTCGAATCTGCCGCCTTGAACGACTCCGCACGCGGCAGACACGCTACTTTCCCTGCGACACCTGATCGTTACACGCTCCAGAAACGCCGAAAGGCCCGAGTCCAAGCCCGAGCCTTCCGGAAAACTCAATCTCTCTCAGGAGACGCTACTTTACGTCCCAGGTATCGCCCTCATGAAAGAGGTCGTCGAGCGAACGGGTCTTCTTCTCACGGGCAACCTCAACCTGACGCATGAGCAGTTCCTCATACGTCGGCCGTTCGACCGCCCGGAAGACCCCCATCGGCTCGGGGAATTCCGGATAGTGCATGCGGCTGAGCAAGTACGCCAGACTCGGCTCGAGGGCGCGCTCGTCGTGGAAGAGCAGGTCGTCTTCCTTAACGCCGTTTCCAAGCGCGACGATCTCCGGGTCCATGCCCTTCAACCGAATGCCCTTGTCGCTCTCCTTTCCGAACACCAGCGGCCTGCCGTGCTCGAGATAAACGGTTGAATCGTCTTTCGTATCCTTGCCCGTGCTGTACTCGAACGCCTGGTCGTTGAAGATCACGCAGTTCTGGTAGATCTCGACGAACGACGTGCCCTTGTGGGCGGCGGCGCGCTCGAGAATGTGCTGAAGGTGCTTGGTATTCACATCGATCGTTCGCGCAACGAACGACGCCTCAGCACCGATCGCGACGGAAATGGGGTGCAGCGGGTAGTCGATCGAACCGACCGGCGTCGACTTCGTCTGCTTGCCCATCGGCGACGTCGGCGAGTACTGCCCTTTCGTCAATCCGTAGATGCGGTTGTTGAACAAGATGATGTTGATGTCGATGTTCCGCCGGATCGTGTGCAGCAAATGATTGCCGCCGATGCTCAGTGCATCGCCGTCACCGGTCGCCACCCACACCGACAACTCGGGATTCGCAATCTTGGCGCCCGTCGCCACCGCGGCGGCGCGCCCGTGGATCCCGTGAAAACCGTAGGTGTCTACGTAATAGGGGAACCGGCTCGAACAACCGATCCCCGATACGAACACCGTGCTCTCACGCTTCGCACCGATCTTCGCCAAAACCTTCTTGACCTGCGCGAGGATCGAAAAATCGCCGCATCCAGGACACCATCGGATGTTCTGATCGCTGGCAAAGTCCTTGGCTGACAGCTCTACCGCAACGGCTTGGGCGCTCATGATGCTTTCCCGTTCGAAAAGAGTTCCTCGATCGTCGCCTCGATCTCTCGGACCATGAAGGGCTTACCTTGCACTTTGTTCAGGCCGATCGGTTCGATCTGGCAGATGTCGCGAATGTGGTGCATCAACTGACCCAGATTCAATTCCGGAATCAACACGCGACGGAAACGCTTGAGCAGGTCGGTCGTGTTCTTCGGCATCGGATAGAGATAACGAAGATGCGCGGACGAAACGTCCAATCCCTTCTTGCGCATGTGCTCGACGGCCGTCGTGATCGCGCCGTACGTGCTTCCCCATCCGAGCACGAGAAGATCGCCGGACTCGTCGCCGGTCACCGAAAGATCAGGTATGGTCTCGGCGATCCGGTCCACCTTCTGCTGGCGAAGATTCACCATGACCTCGTGGTTGATCGGATCGTAACAGACCTCGCCGGTGACGTCTTTCTTCTCGATACCACCGATGCGATGCTCGAGACCCGGCGTCCCCGGCAACGCCCACTTGCGCACAAGCTTCTCATCTCGCTCGTAGGGGTGGAACGCGTCACCCGGCTTCGGATGCCGGATGTCGAACTTCGGCAACGAGTCGATGTCCGGGATGCGCCAGGGCTCCGCACCCTGCGCCAAGTAGCCGTCAGAAAGAACGATGACCGGCGTCATATACTCGGTCGCGATGCGGAACGCCTCGACGGTCATCGCGAAGCAGTCCCCCGGACTCGCTGCCGCGAGAACGCAAACCGGCGCCTCACTGTTGCGACCGAAGATCGCCTGATTCAGATCCCCTTGCTCCGTCTTCGTCGGAAGACCCGTGCTCGGACCGCCACGCTGAACGTTGACGATCACCACGGGCAACTCGGTCATCACCGCCAGGCCGATCCCCTCGGCCTTGAGCGCCATGCCCGGCCCACTCGTGCCGGTGGCTGACATCGCACCGCAAAACGCCGCACCAATCGTCGACGTAATCGCCGCGATCTCATCCTCCGCCTGGAACGTGCGAACGTCCATGTCCTTGTGACGCGCCAGCTCGTGCAGAATCTCACTCGCCGGCGTAATCGGATACGTCCCGTAGAAGAGAGGCTTACCGGCACGCTGGGCCGCAGCGATCATCCCCAGGGCGACCGCCTCGTTCCCGCTGACGCTGCGATAGGTCCCGGGTGTGAGCTTCGCCGGAGCCACTTGATATCGGACCGGGAAGATCTCCGTCGTCTCCCCGAAGTAATACCCGCCGCGCAGCGCCTGTGCGTTGGCGTCCGCAACGTCCTGCTTGCCCGCGAACTTCCGTTCGATCCAACGGAGCGTCGGCTCCATCGATCGACCGTAGAGCCAGTAGACCAGACCCAAGGCGTAGAAGTTCTTACACCGTCCGATGGCCCGCACCGACAACCCGGAGTCTTTGCAGGCCTCGGCGTTCAGCGTGTCCATCGGAATCCGGAACACCTGATACCCATTCAGGGAACCGTCCTCCAACGGATTGCTCTCGTAGCCGGCCTTGCCCAGGTTGTTCTTGGTGAAAGCGTCCCCATTCACCACAACCACGCCGCCCGACTCCAAATCCGCCAGATTCGCCTTCAGCGCCGCCGGGTTCATCGCAACCAGCGCATTGAGCTGATCGCCCGGCGTCCGCAGCTTCTGCGAACCGAAGTGAACCTGGAATCCGCTCACGCCTGCCACACTTCCCGCAGGGGCGCGAATCTCGGCCGGATAATCGGGCAGCGTGCTGATGTCGTTGCCGAACGCCGCAGAGGTGTTCCCCATCTGCGTGCCAGCAAGCTGCATCCCGTCGCCGGAATCTCCGCAGAAGCGAACTGTCGTTTCCTCCAGTTCGATGACCCGCTTCGATTCGGCGCCTGAGTCCGTGGTTTTGGTCGCGACGACCATGGCTCTTTTTCGCTCCTTATCGGTGAAAACTACCCGTGCCCGACGATCTCGAGATGCGCCCGGCCAACGTCAGAATCTCTCCGTGGAATGTACATCGGTAGGCCGCGTCGACACGGCCAACTCCCCGGCGGATCTCTGACCGATTTACCTTCCCCAAGCAATCCGCGTGCCGTCAAGACCCCGCCTGCCGCCACTCGCGGGGCAAAGCGCGGAATCCTAGCCAACACCGATCCGACGGACAAGAGCAAACGATAAGTTAGACGCCAAAATTATGCCATTTTTCCGCCTCAACGGGCCCCGAACCGGATCGCCGCGTCTGCCTCCGAGCGCGTCACCAGAATCACCGGTCGCCAAGCCCATCTGCGACCGTCGAAGACACCGCGAACAACTCCACCGGACCGACAATCCAGTCCACTTGCACCCGAAGATGGAATCTGGCGCATCCGTGCCGGGCGAGCCATGTCATGAGACGTAGGGCAGGTCATTGCTTCGCCGGAGGCGTAGTGTTGACCTGCCATCTCCAAGCTCCGAACCGCATGCTTCAGCTTGCGCGACGTGTAGAATCCAGCGAGCCGCCGGCGGAGTGAAATCCCGACCTATCGGGAGTCCGCGCGCGGGTGCCACGGCCAAGCGAGACGCGCCCATGCCGTGTGGCACCGGTTTCCAACCGGTGAGGTTACCGCCGACATGCCGCGTGTCCGTCCCCTTCGTGCCTTGGTGGTGGAATCTCTGCTCTAGCCACGCAGTCGCGACACCGCCGCACGCGCGTCCGCATCCGAAGGATCCAGCACAATCGCACGCCGATAGTGACCCAGCGCCTCAACCGGATCGCCCACGCGCTCCAGCGCCACACCAAGATTGAAATCGACCCCCATCAGCGACGCATCCGCCGCCAAGGCAGCGCGATAATGCGGAATCGCCTTCGCGAATTCGCCCTGAATTGCCAACGCCTGCGCCAAGTTGTTGTTCGCCTCCGCCGACGTGGGGTGACGCTCCACCGCGCGCCGAAACAAACTGGTGGCCTCCTCGATTTCACCGTGCGATGCCAACGCCACACCCGCGTTCATCCAGGATAGCGCATCAAGCCGCTGCTCATCGTGCATCGAAATGTTCACGCCGATCGCCACCAATCCCGCAGCGATCACACGAATAATCACCGACCCGGCATCCTTCGCCCGAATCGATCGCCACAACTCCACGCATCCCGCAGCCCCAAACGGAATTAGCAACAACGCAACCGGGTACCGATACCGCGCCATCACGTAGAACAACGCCACCGCCGCCGCCATTGAAATGATCAACGCATAAAGCACCCACAAGCTGTGCCTTCGACGCCATGTCGACACAACACCCACCGCAGCCAGCGGACACAGCACGCCGACATGCCAAACCGAGCCCAGTACGCCCAGCGCCGTCGATGAATCCGCGTAAACCGCCGCGCTCTCGGCGTCCGCCACCTCGTACGCGTTCCACACCATCCCCATCTTGCGAATCATCAGCCCGATCCAACCGCCCGGATCCGACCGGATGTCTCGCACCGCCCGCTCCATCCAGAAGTCCGAAACCTCGTGCGAACTCAGCGGTCGCCCGAGTTCCGCCTCGGCCAATGCCGTCGCATCTCGGCGCTCGAACGTCGGCGTCTCGTGCCCCCGCACCAACGGCACGTATCGCCCCGTCGCTCCACGATGATTCCCAATGTAGAAGTTAGGGCCCGCTTGAAACGTCGACACAGACCATTCACCACTCACAACGGCATTACGCACAGCCACTGGTGCCAAGGCAGCAACTACCCCCAAGATGTAGCAAGCCACCGCTGACATCCATCGCCCAGGCCGCCATTGTCGCCCGAGCAGCCACACCCACACGAACATCACCGGCACCCAGACCAGCGCATTCTCGCGCGTCAACACAAGCAAGCCAACGACACCACCCAGCACACCGGCCAATAGCGCACGCTGCGATGTACGCAGCCACCCGATCAATGCCACAACCGCGCAGATTAACAAACAAGCCAAAGATGCCTTCTGAACGATGCCATCAAAGAACAGCGCCGGGCCATACAACGCCAGCATGAGCCCCGCAACGGTGCCCGTCGCGCGATCCAGCAGACGTGATACACCCATATACATCAAGCCGACACTCGCAGCCCCCATCAGAGCCTGCGCGATCCTCACGACTCCCACGCCCGACCCGAAACACTTCATCCATACGGCCAGCACGTACGGGTACAATGGCGCCTGATAGAACGCCTCACTTCCAACCCACTCCCCCTGCGCAATACGCTGCGCCCACTGCATATACCCAGCCGCATCGCCGACGGGGTAGCGCGCCGTCGCAACGTCGCGCGTCTCCCCTATATAGAGCAACCGCAGCACCAGCGCGCCCAACACGATCGCGCAGGCCACGACAAGGTGCCGTCGCCCATCGCCATTGAGAGTGCCACTACGTGGCACTCCGTCGAGGCGAGCGCCCTCCCTGCCGTTCTCGTTCCCGTCTCTTCGATAAGCCGTCATGGCCCGGGATCCTACCAGACTTCGCCGCCGACCGACCGCGGATCGGCTCGCCCCCCAAAGACACCCGGCCGAGGCGTCATCAGCGCCCGACCGCCCCCGCCTGGCGCGACCAGCCGTGGCCCCTCACCCAGACGAAACGCTGCGCGCGGAGCCACGTAAGTACTATGTTTACCGTTGTTGCCCTACTATCAGTGTTACGACGAACATATCCGTAATTGAATTGATGCTCTCGCCAACGCGCATTGCGACGTTTCCATCGCTGTTTCACGTGAAACAACGATGTGCATTGCCTTCATTCACAGTCGAACTTGGCCAAGCATGCATCACTAACGAAGGCGAGTGCGCCCTTCGTACGTCCATTCGCCGCAGCGTTATCGGCGATATGAACAGCCCGGCCGGGAACGATCTACGCGATCGGAAGTCACGGTCCGTCTCCTCTACCGGCTGGTCCGGCTCTCAAAGCCCGAATGTCATCACGTCACCGGATGATTCTGTACCGGATGGCTACCTTCACTCGATCTCCCTCTTGAACATGGACACCAAAAGGACAGAACCAAGGCCGTGAAGCGGCCAGCGGATGCCCAGGCTCACGAACTGCACCGCCAGGTGGATCCATGCACGACTTGGCGGAAAGCTGTCCGAAACCGAAGCTCGGGCTCCAGATTCAAAGAAGGTGTCCACGCCGGGCCGAGATGTACCGGCCATGCTCTCTGGCAAGCGAACTGATGGGCGCGTGGCCAAGCGAAACGCCGCCATGTCACTGTGACGTCAGCACGTCGGCGCCAGAGCTCGTCGGGGGGAGCTGTGCCCCCGAGACCCGACGGAATCCATCATCTGGGCTGCGATGAGCCGCGAGCCCGTTCCGCGGAATCCAACTTCTTGCGCTTTGGCCGTCCATCGAAAAACCCATCGTTTCACGTGAAACAGGGCGTCACTGATGTGGCACGGAAGGCGACGAAAGGGCCATGGCGCCGGAAGCGGAACAGGCCGTTTCTCAACTGGCTTTCTTGTTGTACTTGCAGATCCGCAAAATGACGGATATACCGAAGGGCGAAAGCCGTGCGGCAAGAGAGCCGCACGCAAGAAGCCAAGGAATATGGAGGAAACGGATGTCCAAATCCGCCAAACGGCTGGGCCGAGGCCTCAACTCACTCGTGCCGAATCTTCGAGCGGAGCACCCCGACCCAACGCCGGCACCTGACGAAGGAGCACCTGAATCCCAGCCATCCCCTCCAACGGAACGCGAACCCGAGGCCGGAGTCCGAGCGATCATGCTCCGAACGGTCCAGCTCGAGACGAACCCGTTCCAGCCAAGGAGTAATATTACAAATGAACACATATTATCCTTGGCAGAGTCCATCCGCCAGGCCGGCGTCCTCCAACCCCTGACCGTCCGCCCACAGGACGGAGGCTATGAGATCATCGCCGGCGAGCGCCGTTGGCGTGCAGCCCAGGCCGCTGGGCTGACGCACGTTCCCGTCATCCTCCGCGACGCGACGAATGACCAGATGCTCGAGTGGGCACTTGTCGAGAACATCCAGCGCGAAGACCTCAACGCCATCGACCGCGCCAAAGCCTACCGGGAACTCGCCACCCGGTGCAGCCTCAGACCCGACGAGGTCGCCGAACGACTCGGCGAGGACCGGACGACGGTGGTTAACTACCTTCGCCTTCTCGAACTGCCCAAGACCATCCAGCAGTTGGTCGCCGCTCGGCACCTGACGATGGGCCACGCGCGCTGCCTGCTCGGCATCGAAGACGACGCCGATCGAATGCGACTCGCCGAATCGGTCGCGCGAAATGAACTCTCCGTCCGTGCGCTGGAGGAAATCGTTCGGCGGGAGAAGACCCGAAAGTCCGCGCCTACGGATTCGATCCCCGTCAAAGTACGACCGCGGTCACCGCACATCCAAGACCTGCAACGGCGCTTCGAGGAATCGCTCAAGACCAAGGTCACCATTCAGGAAGGAAAGCGAAAGGGCAGCGGGCGCATCGTGATCGAGTACTTCTCACTGGACGATTTCGATCGCGTGTCGGAAGCGCTCGGTGTATCCATCGACGGATAGAACGGCACGGAACGACGCGGCCTTCAAGTGCCACGATATGACACACGGATATCGAATGTCACCTCGGAACGTGAGCAATCCTTTGCGGCGGCTCTCGCGACTCAGGCGGGGATGGCTTGCGCGAGCAATCGACGCGCCACCCACTGGCGAAACGCCTTCTCATTCATCGCGAGGAGTTCGACGTCCGACGCGGTCGGTGGTGCGCCGTAGTGGGGATCGGGTCGGTGCGCAGCGACCAACGCGCGCAGCGGCCGCTCACTTGCCCCTTCGGGAATAGTGATGCGAAGGAACCCTTCCGACTCGCGACCTTCGATCCGCATGACGACCGTCGCATCGCCGTTCGTGTTGACGATCGGCCGAAGAGCCGGAAGGGCGGCAAGAATCTCGTCGTGAAGCTGCGTCAGTCGGTGCGCTTTGTGGTAGATATACGTCGCCATCACAATGTCGCCAGCAGGTGGATCCCGAATTCAACGGAGTAATCGCCGCCGCGTCGCGCGGCACGGCTCACGCCGGAATTCTGATAGAACTCGACCGTCAGATAATCGCCGATCGCAAGGCGATAGACCGTTGCCATATCCCAGTAGTGCGTGTCACTCTTCTTGAAATGCGCCGCAATCGTAACGGCCGATCCCCCGGACGGCGTGTATCGGATGCGGCTGGCAACGCTCCACGCTGCACCGAATTCCGTGAGAAGGCCTAGGGTAACGACATAGAGACCGGCACTGTTGCAGGTGAGCCGGCCTGTGTTACTGATGGTGCTATGGATGTTGTCCGTGTCCCACTTCTCGCTGTCGAAGGTAAGCGTCGTCCACACACCACTGCTGCACGAGATGTCGGCCGAGTTGTAAACGCGTGCGCCGACGTTGGCCCGGGCCGCGGCCCACGCCAGGCCCGTGCTCTGCCCGGAATCCGCCGTCAAGACACGACCATCACCACCGACCGCAAGTCGCGAGACTGCATCCGAACCCGTCGCCGCCAGCAAATCCCCTTTCGCAGTTGCGATCGATGTCGCAACGAGATCAGTGAGCGTCTTCCCGGCCGACTCGATGGCCGTACCGCCGGAGTTGATTCGAAGAAGCTCACTCGCGGTGAAGGCTGACGCATCCGCATTCAACCCACCTCGCGCCAGTGCGAGATGTCCGGCGGTGACCTCCGACGCGTTATGATCATGGCCGGCGTCGGCAAAGTCATTTCCCAGATCGACGTCATGGTCAGGCATTGAGATGGCGCGCGTCGTCGCGGTGGTCAAACCACCCGCCTCAATTCGCACCTGCTTGGTCGGGTCCGAGCTTCCTTTGACGATCGGAACCGCATCCGAAACCGGCCACGTTGCACCGCTGGCGATATCGTCCAACGCCTGCTGCACGGTGCGAGGTGAGGGACTCGACCATTCGCCGTCATCCTCGGGGTGATAGCTCAACCGTTCGGCATCGCCGACCGTGTGATGGCGCTGGTTTCGATTCGTATCCGTCATGATCGACCGCTTCCTACGACGCCAGAACCAGACCTACCTCGAGACCCCAGTTGATGTTCCCGAGGTCGGGGCTGGTCCAGTCGATCCGGATCCGATCCCCGCTCTGGAACGTCCATGCAGAGGGCTCGCGCGTGTCGTCGGCGCCGATGCGCAGAAAAACGTCGGCTCCGATGCCTGCCTGCGAGACGGTGAAGAGCTTCGCGTCGAAGGCCGAACCGGTGACCGAATCCAACGAGATGGCCAGCGCCGCTGCTCCGGAAGTGCCAACAAAGTGGCATCGAACGAAGACCAGGCGGAACTTGTTGTCCAGCCAGAACGTGTGGCCGATGTCCGTCGAGCCCGAAGCGGATTTGGTCACTACGGCCCGTAGCTGCCGAGCGCGAAACTCTTCCTGTTCAAACGCCTGCAGGTCGAGCTTGGCGTTCACCATGCGGAGGATTCTCGATCGATCAGTGGCCATCATCAAACATCCAAGGCGTCGGTGATATGACCGGAGAGCTTCTGTCCCTCCGGAATCTGCACGCGAAATGGAACACCGATCAAATCCGATACGCCGCGATTGAGCCCGGGAATGGTCACGATCGCATCACCGACAAACAAGATGTCGAGTAGCGTGCGCAGGCGCTTCTGTCCACTCGCACGATATCGGATGAGCAGATCGATCTCGTTCTCAATGGCGAAGAACGTCTCCGCTGCCGACCCATCATAGGAGAACACGAAGCCCGAAACTCGATGAAGACCTCGCCTAAAGGTCCCCACCTCTCCGGCGGTCGCATCCTCCCCACCGATGGGAACGGGCACGATTCCCGGCTTATAGACGACACTGTGAACACCCTCGATCGCGGTTTCGGTGAAGGGCGATTGGCGCAGCTTCGTCGACGCACCACGTGTAGCCAGAATCCAGATCATGGTTGTCCACTACGCGGCAGGCTCCCGGTTCTTTTGACGCTCGACGGTCACGACGAAAGTGAACGACGCCTCGGCCGATGCCAACCGTGCGCCTGCCGCGGCACACGGATAACGGAAGGTCCAGCGCCGTTCGTCGAATCCTCCAGCACCATCGATTACGCCGGTGTCGATCAGGCTGTCGAGGTAGTCTTCCACAGCGCCGACCTTGTCGAGAATGGCAGCGTGCGGATCGGCTTCGATCACGTCGGTCACGACACGAATCGAACCGTTTACTTCGAACACCTTGTCGTCATCGATCGTGCCGACCGGTTCGACGGTACTGAGTCGAACCGTTAGAAACGGCCGAGCCCAGCCCGCGATCCGGGCGTCAGCCACGTCGACCTGACGTAGCGGCTTGGCCGCGGTCGGCGGATCGGCCACCAGATTCGTGCGCAGCTTCGTGACCAGCTCATCGATCGCGGCTTTGATGGTTGTCCGGTCAGGCGTCAATGGTCGCTCAACTCCTCGCGCGACAGCAGTCGGTCTTCGCCAGACACCGCCGCGATCGTGCCGCGCGTGGTCGTATCCGCCGGCGGGGTCGATGCGGGAAGCTCGATGCGCCCCGCGGCCAGGTTTACCAGCCAGGCAACAGCCTGGGCATGCCGTCGCTCCGCAGCTTGTGGAACGGGTGGGCGACGCCCGCGAAGACGGTACTCCACCAGATCGAGCGTGATCGTTCCCAGGCTGTCCGACAGATCCGTATGGACGGACAGGTCGATCGGCACCTTGAACCGGCGCGCCAAGTAGCTGTCCACTTCGCCTTCGGCGCCGAGGCGCGCTTCGTCCACGACGCCCGCATCCGCAACGCCGTTGCCGTCGTCGTCGGTAAGCTGGACGTACGCCGCGCTGCCTAACCGCACTTCGATGTCACTGTTGCTAATGTATGCCATGGCCGTGACTCACTCTTCCGACGGACCTCTTTGGCCCAATCACAACACCTCACCGCGTTACGACGACAACTGGAACTTGTGTCGGATGGCGTAGTGCCAGTACCCATACGTCATTCGATACCGCGCCCGAACTCCAAAGAGAAACTTCTCTCGACGAAAACCCTCATCACTGTCCTCGGTTAACGCTGTGAACTCGACCGGTTCGCGATCCTGAAAGATGAACGGGCGCACCGCACCGTCAGTCTTCAGCAAGTACCATTGACCCGAATCCGTCAGCCAGGGCAGCGCCACAACCTGCGCCGCGCCGGCAAGGACATTCGACGTGCTACTGATCACCGTGGCGTTCAGCGCTTCCAGTGCCGTAACGTACATCGTGGTCGGCACGACGCACACCAGGCTTGTCGCCGAGATCGACATCGGATCGCCCTGGTCGTCGTTGTACGTCATCATCGTGGCGATGGCACTCCGCAACGCCGCCCGGAATTCGTCAACCGTGGGCACGGTCGGAGCGATCGCAGTGCTCGTCAAGGCGTTGTCTTGCGCACCTGATGATCCCGACACATGGTTGGTGCTGAAAAACGGCACGCCGTCGAAGCTGTGGAATCCAGCGCTCGCACCGTTGTCCAGAAGCTGCGCGACGAGGTAGTCCTTGTGCGTAGCCACCCGCTGCGCCAACTCGGCGATCCGAATCCGAATCTGGCCCGTCTTGTCGTCGGCGATTTCGTCGCGATCGACCTCGAGCGTCGATTCGTACTTGAGGTTCTCGACCGAGTACGACTCAGCGTGAAGGCCTCGCGCCACCCGACCGGTACCCCACTCACGCATCCGTGGGATGGATCCCAACCATCGATAGGTCTCGCTCTCCGCGGTGGATTCGATGCGCGTCGAGAAATCCTGGAAATGCGTCGTTGTCCCATCCAACCGGCTGAAGAACTCGCTCTTCAGCCCCTTCGTCAGCAGTCCTGTGTTGATGACGGCCAATGGTTCTCTCCTTGTCTGGGGCTTCGTTTCTCTTCTTCGTTCACGTCGACCTCAAATCAGCACGCTGCGGCTACACGTAATCCACTTCGACCACGAACGGCCCCGGATCCGATGTGGCACCGTTGGTCACTGTGAGCGTCAAGATATTGCCCGCAGCCGCGTGCGTGTTGCCGA
This sequence comes from Phycisphaerae bacterium, assembly GCA_029260135.1. Taxonomy (GTDB): domain Bacteria; phylum Planctomycetota; class Phycisphaerae; order UBA1845; family UBA1845; genus OFTM174. Next base: position 52,294 of record JAJDDV010000034.1, read on the forward strand.
CGAGACCAATGTCCTTCGAAGCGTTGGCCACGGGGAACGTCGTCGTCGCGTCGAACGTCTCCGTTACGACCGTTCCAGCGTCGATGGCCAACGTTACGCTGCAAGTGTTCGAGTTGTCGATACCCACAGCCGCCGTCGCCTGATTCACGACGCGCGCCGCCACGATGAACCCGTCGTGCTGAAACGCATGAACGGCGCGCGCCGCGATGTCCGCGCCAGCCGCCAGATCCTCGACCGCGTGCTGCACGGTCTTGATCCGGCTGCCCTGCGGATCGATGCGAAGAACAATCTCGTTGGTCGTGATGAAATCCTGTACGACGCCCACGCAGGAATTTCCAGCGCCGACGAACGTCAACGTGTCGTCCGCCGAGGCGAATACGGGCCGGCCCAGGTCGGTGATCGTAGCGCCCGCCAGCGTCAAGCCGAAATCACCCAGCGTATAGACTCGAACCGAGATTTCACCGCTCGCGCCGGTCAAATTGTCCGTGGCCTCGTAAGCGACGCCCACAAACGCATCGCCTGCAGTCAGCGGCCGGGCGTACCCGCCCGACGTCAGCCCCACCAACGCCCCCTTGTAGATGTTCGTCGCCGCCGCCACCTGAAAGCTGCGAAGTTCCTGGTCAATGTAGTGGTCCACCTCACGATTAGCCGTCAATGCCATTGTTCATCGTCCTTTCCATGTGATTCCTATCAACGGATCCAGCCCTTTGGCGTTCCGATGACGATGTTAGTGCCGATCGTTTGGCACTTCTCGATCGCTCACTGCACGAGCGACGAACGCCTCCTCCGTCGTCAGACGTGCCAGCAGAGGACTGGACCGAAACTCCACGCGAGCTCGCGACGCCGCCGCGCGACGCCGCGATGAACAGGCGTCGCCGTCCGGGCGTGCAGTGACGCCGGGCGTCACAACAACCGGCGCCGTGCGAAGCCACTCATCGAACAGATCCTCCTCCCGCGCGACGAGCGCCTCGGCCCAGCCTCGCTGCGCCTCGACGAGCTTGCCGGTCCGAATCGCTTCAAGGATGCGCTGCTCCACGCGCCGCTCGCCAGACTCCCGCGTCAAATCTGCCAGCCGACGACTCGCGGCAAAGAGCACGTCATGCGGCGACGCCTCGTCCGCCAGCTTCAGCTCCCTGCGAAGAAGTGCCATCGGCTCGACACTCTCATCGTTGAATGCGAGCACGACCCGGTTCACGATCGGCTGCATGCCGATGATCGCCGGCTTGTTGGTCAGCGCCGCAGAGTGAAGGGCCACCAGCTTGCGGTCCGTCTTGCGAATGATGGCCACCGGTGAGAGATACCGGTATTCCTTCGCGGCAAGAACTTCCCGGGCCTGCTCGGTCCACTCGATCTCCGCCAGCAGACCCACACCGGGCTCCGGCAGTAGCCGCTTGATCCATCCCGCCGCGGGCGCCTGCCCCGAGGGCGACGCATACGTACCCCCAAGCGTCTGATGCTCATAGTCGATCGGAAGATCCGTCGCGTGCGTCTCAAACGCCTCGACGACAAGTCGCGCCGACTCATCGTCGACGACGAAGCTCCCATTGCTGCTCTCAACCTGCCCCCACGGAGCCAACAGCACGCGACCGGGGATGCCCTCTCCGCTCAGCGACGCCGAACGAAGTGTCTTGACCTCACGTCCGCCATCGAGTGTCTTGTCCGGTTTTGTCGTCATCAGAAGTCCCATCTATTGCCAACGTATCACCCTTCGTCTTCACCAAGAACGTCTCGAGCGCACGGTCGCCCTCGCGTATCGAGCGATCAGCCCGTACAACCAGGTACCGCTGCCATTCCATCACCCGTCCGCGGAAGCCCGAGCACCTCGTGCGCCCAGTCCGCCGACACGCGAAGCCCCAGCCGGTTCACCGCCGCGTCCAGCACCTCCGCCAGTTCCTTCGCGCCCGTGGGTCTCCGTACCTTCCGCCGGAAGTACGGCGGACACACATCCGGCCCGAACTGCAACCGCGTAAGAGGCGTCAACAGATCGCGGCGGATCGTACGCGCCTCTTTGCGAAGGTCGTCGGCGAGCACATCCTGACGGACGGTCTCATGAACTCGCGTCGCAGCCACCGACCCACTCTGACCCGAAATGTCCGTCGTAAGTGTCTGACCAAGCCAAGCCTTGCTCATTTCTCGATTGAGAAACTCGATGAGCCGCGCGTAAGGCGGCCCCGACGTCCCCCGGTTGGCTTCGACAATCTGCAACTCAACCGCGCGGCTGAAGATCCCCGTGGCGTTGCTCCCGAGCGACTCCAACATGCGAATCAGTTCTTGCTTTTCTTCGAGCGTCGCCGTCGCCTCATACCGTGCGATGCGCACCGGCATGCCGAAAACCTCGGCGAAGATCATCCAGTCTTTCAGCGCGAGGTTCTTGGCCAGATACGCCATGGACGTAACGCGAAGAAGCCCGCCGCGCTGGGGATGACCCGAAACGGCGTGCGGCGTGTGGACGATGAACTTACCCTGGGGCGGCTCGATCCCCTCCTGAGGCTCCTCCCGCGTCAAGATACGCAGGCGATCGAGTTCGTCGAACACCAGTCGCGTGAAATCGACCGGAACGATCTCCACCGGCCGCAGACCGCGCGAACCCGTGACATCCCAGACGATCTCCGCCACGGCGATATTGCGCCCCACAGCCAGCGCCAGATGCTGAAGAGCCTCGTCAAAGCACTCCATCTCACCAAGAACCTCACGGACAAAGTCCGCAGCCTCGTCCGCCCGCCGCCGATCCGGCATGTCGCCGACGTCGGCTGCACTGACCACGCACCACTCCAGCCCCGTCATCGCCAAACGGCGCGATTGCGCCACGGAGTAGAGATGCGCGTCCTTCTCCTCCATCTCCTCGAAGAGCTGCATCGCGGACGAGAGCGAACCGTCATCCGCCTCGCGCAGAATCGTGGCGAGCCGCGACGGAGTCAGACCCGCGCCGGGATAATCCCGTGCTGAATCTTCGGCGCGCGGTACGATCACCCGGCCGGGCCTGAGACGCTCGGTCGTCTTCGCGCGAAACGCGCCAAGAATGCGGTCGCTGAACTTCTTCTTGTGATTGGTCATCTGGAAATCACCTCAGAACTACCAGGTTCCTTGTCGTGCATACCGCAGCGGTCTCGCAGCCATCGATTCAACGCTTCCGACGAAGCCATCCGCCGCGTACAGTGCCAGCGCGGCCGCCCAAAAACGATCGGCGTGGTTCCCCTCCCGTCGCGGCGCCGACAGCCGAAAGTGCCCCGAGGCTGTAACCGTCCGCTCAAGTGAATGCCAGTCGTTGCGAATACGATCGTCGCTGGGGATACGAACGCACCGACCTTCAACCGCCACGCGCAGCGCCCCGGCCATCTGCGACTTCAACGCCGACGTAAACGTCACCGCCTCCACGCGATGACCGCCAAACCGCTCCACCGCCTGTTCCGCCAATTGCATCCCCAGACCACCCCCGTCGATGCAGCATCGACGAACGGGGCACTGCGAAAGCACTTCGTGCAACAGAGCCTGTTGAACGCGAAACGGCGCCGCCGCCAGCTCAAAGAGACCGACCGTACGAAAGACCGTACCATCCCTCACGAAAACCCACATCACCGTCAGGTCGCGAACGCGGCCGATGTCGACGCCCATGAACAACTCGCCCCGCTCGTGCGAAAGCGCCTCCACGGAATCGCACGGGATCAGCGACGGATCGGCACAGGCGGTGATCTGATCGTGTGTCAGAAAAGCCGTGGCTTCGTCAACGAACTCACAGAGAAACTCCTGGCGAAAGAGAAGATCATCCGCCATCGCGCCGCGCAGCGACTCAGCCTCAGCGCCAAGGCCCTGCGCAATCGCGTCGTGGATGTCCACCGTACTCTGCTCGAACAGATCATTATCGCGGAGCTGATAAAAGACATTGGATTTGCCCTTCGGCGTCGATGCGACGTCCAGCTCACCGTCGCCACGCAGAATCGTCGGGAACATCGCCCCCCAGATGTCGCGATCGAATGCGTGCATCGCGAACTCATCGAGGAAGACGTCGCCGGTGAACCCACGTGCCGTCTGTGGATTCGCCGGCAGCCCGATCACCCGAACGCCACCGGGCAGCACAATCTCGAGCTGTTTGACGCTCAACTCTTTGAAAAACCGATCGTCGTAATAATCGTTGGCGATCTTGAGCGCCTGACAGTGCTGCCGCACCTTGAGGATCAGCTCGCGACTTTGACGCTCACCGGCGGAAAGGAAGACCTGCGTGCGCCCACGCCGCATCCCCCGAAGAATGCGCCGAAGTGACTTGGTGAAACTCTTGCCCGTCTGCCGAGCCCAGCAGTTCCACCGAAACCGAGCGTCCGATTCCACATCCGCCCGCTGATACGCCAGCAGCGGGACAATGGCTCGCACTTGTGCCGCTGCTCGTGAAGCGTTGCCGTCTTCGACGCTCATCCCAAACCCGTCCTCCCGGTCGACGCTCGGCGCGCCCTCGGATCACCGAGCCCCATCAACCCAAGAACGCATGCACCGCTCGGTCGGCGTGCAAGTCGAACCGATCAGGCAAAACCGACGGTGCCAGCCGACCTCACAAACGCCGAATCGCAAACCCAGTGCGGGTGCCATCCCGCCGCCGACCCGGTATCATCCAGAAAGCGACACGACACGAAGTCCAACGGAGCTGCAGAAATGAATATCGAAGATATGGTGTTCGTAGGGTTCAACGCACGGGCCGCAGCCCTCGATCGTCAAACCGGCGACATCATCTGGAAATGGCAGGCCTCCCACGGCTCGGGATTCGTCTCGCTACTGCTTGACGGCCAACACCTCTTCGCCGCTGTGAGAGGCTACACCTACGGCCTCGAAGCCGCCACGGGACAACAACTCTGGATGAACCCCATGACCGGCTTCGGATACGGAGTCACCTCACTGGCCACCACCAAAGGAAATACACGGCACGCCCCGCTAGGCCAGGCCGCTGCACAACAGGCCGCCGCGGCCGCAGGCGCAGGCGGCGCCGCGGGCTCGTAGACCATCGGACAGCCAGGCACGGAAGAACATCCACCGCGCAAGGCAAAGGTGAATCAACAGAACGTAGACCAACGATGAACGAACCGGAGCAACTCAACTTCATCTACGAACTCTTCGACCCCTCCCTTCCCCGACTCGGCCCTGGTGACGCCGCTTCGACAACAAGAGCACTGCGCACAATCCTCGCAAACCGCAAACAACGCGAAGATCCCTCGCCATCCACCCAGCTCAGAATCCTGGATCTTGGCTCTGGAAACGGCGCGCAGACGATGCAACTCGCAAAGCACACGCGCGGAACCATCCTCGCCCTAGAGCGGTTTCAGTCAACATGTAGCGTGTATCCTGCGTGACGGAAGCAGTTGGTGGCGTCGGAGGGTGTCACCGCGTCAAGCACGGCCTGCATGGATTGCCAGAGGGTGGTCTGGGTGCGGCAGGCCAACGTGCGAA
>JAJDDV010000035.1 GCA_029260135.1 Phycisphaerae bacterium
CATACTCAACGGCGGCGGTGGGCGCCTGGTGAACATCGCCAGTATCGTCGATCCCCATACGCGGACCCGTTCTGTTGTCTATGAGATGCCCAAGGCGGAGGGGGTGTTCCGTGCGGGTATGTTCGTCAACGCCTTCCTTGAAACTCGAACCGCGACGAATGTGCTCGCCTTGCCGGAAGATGCGATCGTCAAGGACAACGGGCGTCCGACGGCCTACGTGCTGATCGACGGCGAGAACTTCCAGCGGCGCGAGCTGGAGGTTGGTGTTCGCGACAACGGTTTTGTCGAAGTGAAGGGCGGTGTGGCTGAAGGGGAGCGCGTGGTGACCAAAGGCGCGTATGCTATCAAGCTCGCTTCTTTGTCGCCTGCATCTTTCGGGCACGGGCACGGACACTAAGGGAGGACGATCGCCATGATCAACGCATTGATTCGATGGTCGCTGTCCAACCGGGCGGCCGTGCTGATCATCTCGATAGCTCTGTTACTTGCGGGGACCTACGTCACCAGCAATATGCCGGTGGACGTGTTCCCGGACCTGACAGCGCCGACCGTAACGATCCTTGTGGATGGACAGGGCATGGCCCCGGAGGAAATGGAAACGCTGGTGACGTTCCCGATCGAAACCGCGGTCAACGGTGCCGCCAACGTACGCCGGGTACGGTCCTCCACAGCCGTCGGCTTCTCCACGATCTGGGTGGAGTTTGAGTGGGGAACTGACATCTATCGGGCGCGCCAAACCGTCACTGAGCGATTGGCTGCCGTTGCGGATAGGCTCCCGGACACCATCGATCCTCCGATCCTCTCGCCGATGTCATCCGTCATGGGTGAGATCTTCTTCACGTCGCTTACCTCCGACCGGCACGGCGCCCTCGAGCTGCGTACACTGGCAGGCACGGACATGCGTCGCCGTATCCTCTCGGTGCCTGGCGTGGCCGAGGTCGCCTTGTTTGGCGGGGACGAAAAGCAATATCAGGCCGTGCTGTCTCCGCAGTTGCTCAGGGCGTATCAAATCAGCATTGGAGAAGTTGCGGAGGCTTTGCGCGATTCGAACGAGAACGTGGCGGCGGGATTCCTCGCGGAAGGTGGTGAGGAGTCCATTATCCAGGGTGTTGGCCGCATTCAGACCACGGAGGACATTGGTGAGACCGTAGTCGTTGTTCGCAAAGGAAGACCGATTCGAGTCTCCGACCTCGGTGCCGTTACGATCGGCGCTGAGATAAGGCGAGGCACGGGCTGGGCTTCGCGACGGGGTCCCAATTGGGAGCCGATCATTGAACCGGGCGTGGTGATGGCCATCTTGAAACAACCCGGAGCCAACACGCTGGAAGTCACTGAGCGGCTGGATCGGACGCTCGACGGAATCCAGGCTTCCCTGCCGGAGGGTATGGTCGTCAACAAGAACTTGTTCCGCCAGGCCGCCTTCATCGAGGCGTCGGTGGACAACACCATAGCAGCATTGCGCGACGGTGGAATCATGGTCATCTTCGTCGTCGTCTTGTTCTTAGCCAGCATGCGAGCAAGCTTCATCACCCTGCTGGCCATTCCGGTGTCACTCGTCATCGCCATACTGACGCTTAGGATATTCGGCGCAAGCATCAACACGATGACGCTTGGTGGGATGGCGATTGCCATCGGGGCTTTGGTTGACGATGCCATCATTGACGTCGAGAACATTATACGGCGGCTCCGAGAGAACACAGCCTTGCCCGACTCGGACCGCCGCTCCGCGATGGAGGTGATATTCCGAGCAAGCGTTGAGGTTCGGGCTTCGATCGTTTTCGCGACGCTCGTCATCATTATGGTTTTCGTGCCGCTTTTCTTTCTTTCCGGAGTGGAGGGGCGACTCCTTCAACCTCTTGGTGTGGCCTTTGTCGTTGCATTGGGCGCTTCATTGCTGGCAGCTTTAACGATTACACCAGCTTTGGCGTATTACCTTCTGCCACGGAGCGCAACCGTGCTTCAAGGTCGGGAGCCCTGGATCGTCCGCCATCTCAAACGAGTCTATGCCCGTCCGTTGGCTCTCGCTATGCAACACCCATGGTGGGTGGTCACGCCCACCGCACTAATGCTTGTTGCATCGGTGATCGGCGCCGGCTCGATGGGAAGGAGTTTTCTGCCGGAGTTCAGTGAGGGAGCGTTGGTGGTCGGTTTGGTGTCCGTCCCCGGAATCTCTCTCGAAGAAAGCGATCGACTTGCGCATGTGGTTGAGGAGACGCTGATGCAGCATCCGGAGATCGCAGCCATCGGCCGGCGCACCGGTCGCGGCGAAGCCGACGCCCACGGAATGAATACCGAGGGAAGCGAGATCGACCTGACACTCGACATGGACGCACCCGTCCGTCTGGGGTTGCCTCGGAGAAGCAAAACGGAGCTGCTCGAAGCGCTTCGAGCCGATGTGGGTGTGATCCCCGGTGTAAAGGCTACTTTCGGCCAGCCCATCGGTCACCGGATCGACCACATGCTCTCGGGCACACGTGCCAACATTGCAGTGAAGATCTTCGGACCGGAGTTGCTGAAACTCCGGGCCCTGGCCAAAGAGGCCGAGTCCGTGATGAGTGGCATTCCCGGGCTTGTCGACCTGACTGTTGAACAGCAGAACGACATTCCTATCCATCGCGTCGAATTCGATCGACGGACCATCGCTCGGTATGGGCTGCGGGTGGGCGATGTCGCGACCGCCCTGAAGACAGCCTTTGGCGGCGACGCCATCACTGAGGTTCTCGAAGGGCGCAATTCCTTTGATCTAGTCATACGCGCCGGAGAGCCCTCGGGCCCGGACGTCTGGCAGTCATTCACTTCATCCATGGTGGACGAGGTGCTGGTAGATACACCGGCCGGTGCAAAGATTCCGCTCAAGGCGCTCGCTCATATCAGCGAGGAACGCGGGCCGAACATGATTAGCCGGGAGAATGCCCAGCGCAAGATTGTGGTGATGTGCAACGTGGCCGGCCGAGCATTGGGCAAGGTCGTGGCGGACATCCAACAGGCTATTGCGGCAGGGGTCGAATTCCCACGGGGATACTATGTCCAATATGGCGGGCAATTCGAGAGTGCCGAGGAGACCCGCCGTCGCCTTAGCCTGCTCGGCATCGTCGTGATACTTGGGATCGGCTTTATGCTGCACATTGTCTTTCGTTCCTTCCGTGACACGCTTCTGATCATGATCAATTTGCCGTTGGCGCTGATTGGCGGTGTTGCGGGAGTGTTCCTGTCCGGCAGCATCCTTTCGGTTGCCTCCGTCATTGGCTTCATCAGCGTGTTCGGTATCGCCGCCCGGAACGGCATCATGATGGTATCGCATATCAGGCACCTGCAGCGTTTCGAAGGCGTTACGGATTTCCGCGAGGCGGTTCGAACCGGAGCGATGGAGCGACTGGCTCCGATTCTGATGACGGCACTCGCGGCCGGTCTAGCCCTGGTTCCACTGGCCCTTGGTGGCGAGCAGCCGGGCAGAGAGATCCTCACTCCGATGGCGATTGTGATTCTGTGCGGTCTGCTATCCTCGACCTTCCTGAACATGCTGGTCGTTCCGACGCTGTTCCTGCGTTTTGGCAAGCCTGTGGAGGCGGAACCAGCCGTTGACGTTCATGCTGAGTTGTCTGGTGCGGAGCATGCGCTTCCCGCGGCCCCCATTTGACGTAATCTCGATCAGATTGGATCAAACCATGAGAAACATATTCGTACTGAAATGGTCGGTGAATGTTGCTTGCCCGTCACTGGCCGTGCTGATGGTCGGTGTCGGGTGCGCCACCGTCGATCCCAAGCCGGATTATCGTCGAACACGAACGCTCATACAGCAGCGCACGGGCGCGGCTGAGTCATACCACCCCGAGGAGGATGGGCTCACGGCCGACGAGCTAAGTGCCTGCCTGTCGGACGGCCTCACCCGGGAGGAGGCCGTGCGCATTGCGCTTCTGAACAACCGCAAGCTACAGGCGGCCTTCTTCGACATCGGTATGGCCCGCGCGGACTGGGTTCAATCCGGTCTCCTGTCGAACCCGTCCCTGGGTATCGGCGTCATGTTTCCAGAGGGTGGTGGACGGAGCAATATCCAGGGGAGCCTGGCACAGAACATCGTTGACCTCTGGCAGATGCCCGTCAAGAAACGGATCGCGGAACATCAGGTCGAGCGGCAGGTCGTTCGAGTTGCCCGATTCGCGGGCGAGCTGGTGGCCCAATCGAAGCGTGCGTACTACGCAGCCGTTGCGGCCAAAGACCTGCTTGCCATGGCGGACGAGAACGTGGATTTGCTGGGCAAGGCGTGCGACGCCGCCAGGGCACTGCGTGAAGCCGGTGTGGCCAGTCCCCTGGATGAGAACCTGCAGCAAGGGGAGTTGTTACGTGCGAAGCTCGATCGGCGGGATGCGCGGCTGGCCTCGGTCAACGCAAAACGGTCACTCGCGGGTCTGCTGTCACTTGATCTGAACATGGATGAGCTGGATCTGATCGACCCCTTGCCCGAGCTCGGGGAGCGCGTGCTTGACGCCGACTCGTTGATCGCCGTGGCGCGCGAGAATCGCCTCGATCTGATCGCACTCGAGGAGGCTGTCGATGCTGGCAGCGCGGAGGTCAAGCTCGAATATTTGCGCATCTTCCCCGACGTTTCCGTTGGCATCGGGGGAGAGCGTCTCGAAGGGCGCAGCCAGCCCGCTCGTGATGTGGCTGCCGACTTCGCGCGAGCGTCGTTGGGGGCCGGCGAGCCAACGATTCCGGTCATGCAGACGCGCGGGGAGCGGCAGGCCGAGAAGGACCAGGAAATTGAGTTCATGGTCGGGCCCAACATTGCGTTGACGCTACCCCTCTTCGATCAGAATCAAGCGCAGATCGCGAAGGCGACGTATGCGCAGGTTCAGGCGGTGAAGTCGTATGAAGACCTCTACCTGCAAATTGCACAGGACCTACGCGTGGCGGTCGATCGGTCGAAGACGTTCTGGAGCCATGTCGTTTTCTACCGTCGCGAACTACTGCCGCAAGCGGAAAGGAATCTCGAGTTTACGGAGGCGGCCTATCAGGCGGGTTCCGTCGGTGTGATGACGTTGCTGGAGTCGCAGCGACTTCGGCTCGACGCCCGCCGCGGCTACGTCCAGGTCTGGGCGAATGCGTCCGCATCACTCAGCGACCTGGAACATGCTACAGGCGTGCCCTTGGGCGATGTCGAGTCCGCTGCCTTCGACGAGGATGCGTGGCGATCGACCGAGCCGGTCGAAACGCCGTAGACAGACGAACGTATCGTCGAAGCGGTCGCAACCCTGGAAGCCGTATTCGCTAAGGGCGAGCGCAGGTGTCGTTGGCCTATTGGTGTCGATGCTCAAGGCAGGAGACCTATAGCGCAACCCGTCCAAACGTAGCGGAAGACTGGCAGGATTCTCCGGGCGAAATGGACCCCCGAACGCTACAATCGGATAGAGCTTGCTCTAGAGCGGTTTCAGTCAACATGTAGCGTGTATCCTGCGTGACGGAAGCAGTTGGTGGCGTCGGAGGGTGTCACCGCGTCAAGCACGGCCTGCATGGATTGCCAGAGGGTGGTCTGGGTGCGGCAGGCCAACGTGCGAA
>JAJDDV010000036.1 GCA_029260135.1 Phycisphaerae bacterium
CGACCGTCACTGCCCGTGGGCAACCTCGACCGCCGCAACCGATACTCTCCGGTCATGGAGGAACACCTGTTGCGCCGCCGGGTGTTGCTTCCGCCGCGCGACATCCCCATGTCGCTGTTGCACGGAAACCTCATGTTGCAGAACTCCGACGACGGCTATGCCGACCTGGCCACGTTCATCTACCCGCCGGACTTCAGTGGTCGGCTCGGGTACGAGACGGTGTTTGACGGTGGGCACCGCCACTACCCGTTCGACTACGCCAACGAGCTCTACGATCCGACCAATGCGAATTCCCCGCTTCTGTGGGATGTCCGGATGAACCCGGACGTGGCGACCGCTTTCGGCTCCACGTCGGACTACGACAAGCGCCATCTCCTTACGACCGTCAGCCACGACGACCTGCTCTCGCGCGGCGGACAGGCGAAGTTGTACGGACCCGGAACCACCGGCCTCCCCGTTGCTGTCGGTGACGTGGCCATGCGCCGCAGGATGGCTGAGATCAACAAGAACCTCTCCCCACCAGGATGTGAGCTCCCCTTCGAGTATGCCGAGTATCCGCATTCTCCTCGCCAGGCGTTGTGCAGTGCGGCGTGCTTCAATGACCCCTCCTGCCGGAAGTTCGATTCGCCCGACATCGGTTTGCAGCTCAGCCTTCCCTGGCTGGACCAGGCGCTCGCCGACGGCGTACTGGACGTGCCGCAGCGAGAGAAGCTGATCCATGACGTTTTCATGATGCTCGTTCGCAACGCCAAGGGACTCGACTGGGACGAACATGAATGCAGCGGCAGTTTTGAGTGTTATCCCACCGAACGGTGCTCGACAGTGCGCATGGGGGCGACCGACGGGGTCTGTGAAGATGTCGTCACCGGTCTGACGCGTCGATCGCTGGCCATCTCGCGCACGGCTGCCTCACTAACGGCCAACATGATCGATTACATGGACGGAGACGACCAACCCACGCGCGTCGCGCTGCGTTCGTTTGATTTCAGGGATCCCAACGTCGGCCTTGACGCGGGCCTGTCCACGGGCAATCCTTCGACCTACGTCTACGGTCTCGAGCGACAGCCGTTCATCACGGAGGTGGTGACGCAAATGGCGCCCGACCCAAACAACGAAGTCACTGGACGGGCTATCGAGATCTACAACCCCTATGCGACGGCGGGCCTGCAAATCGGCGGCGACCAGGACGGCGACGGCAAGTTCGACTACTGGATCGCGGTCAGCGACGGGAGCACGTTTCCTCCGCAAAGTGAGTGGATCTTATGGCCCACGCCATCGGGAGGTTCGATCGGCGATGAGCCCTTCACGGTTTTCGTAAGCGACGCGACCAAGTTCACTATCGATGCAAACGCCAGGACAATTGACGGCGCTGCGCTGAGTTCCCCGCTCACTTTCAACAACGGCAGCATCATCTACCTTGTCCGACGGATCGAATACACGTTCGGCATTGTCAACATTGTCGTGGATCAATTCGACCTCAAGGCGACCTACAACATTGGGAGAGTGCGCGCCAACCTCGCCGGAGTATACGATCCGGCCCTGGATGTCGTACTCTCGGTCCAGCGACCTCATCGAGAGCCCATCGGCCCCGCGGATAGTATCCAATGGAAAGCCGTCGTCCCGGAGACGAGGGAAAAGCGTCTTGCGGGCGCCGATTTCTCGCCGTCCCTCGGAACTTGGTTCGATGCCATCAACGGTCTCGGCAGCGCGTTATTTCCGCACCGTCCGGTCCAAATCCCGGTGGCCAACACTGGTCGGTTCAGTCCCTTTACGGACCCGACCACCGGAACGACCGTCAACGGCGCGTTTCCCACGACCGGTTCCATGTTGCTGCTGATGCGACACGCCAACCGTTCGGTGGACGACGCCTTCACCGACATGAACCTGGCGTTCAACACCTGGCTCGACGACACAGATCCTGCGGGTATGGCGGAGGCTATCAGCCGCACGCGACAGATCGACAACGGGCGTATGCCGGTGTTCGACGCCGTGGTCGGGCAGAGGAAAGAGTGTGTCGGCGGGGTAAGCGAGGGTCGGTGGTGTACGACCAACACCGTCTGCGGGCTCGGCGCCTGTAAGAACGTCGCTCGATTCGCCCATCGTAACGACCCGACGAAAAACCCGGAGGAAAACCCCTCGGCCAAGCCTCCGGTGGTCGCCAAACCGGGGCGATTGGGGGACTTGCCTTGGGGCCAGTTGATCTTCGACTATTTCACGGCGCTGCCGCTGGACAATGAGGGCCCCTACCACGCCGGCTTCAAGTCCGAACCTCTGCTTCCGCGCGTCGATCTCGACGGTCTTCGCGTTCACGGGCGCATCAACATCAACGCCGCGCCGTGGAAGGTTCTCGACGGACTGCCTGTGGTGCCGGTCGCGACGCTGCCCGCCGGTGTGCGAGAGATGATCACGATCCGCCTGGCTGCGTTGGGCGCCAACGAGACGATTTCGACGGAGCTGGCCCGGGCGATTGTCGCCTATCGCGATGCGCGCAACGTTGTGGGCCCCGGTAATTATGACAACGCTCTGACCGGTCGGGGATGGGGGCAGCGTCAGATTGCCGCGCGGCGAGGTACCGGATTTCTGACCGTCGGTGAACTCGCCAACGTTCGTAACCTCGGCGCCGCGGCGCCCGCCTGGCAGATTGACGGTGGACAGGTCGCCGCTCCGAGCGGCGACTATGTCGGTGCAGTGGCACTGCTGGTCGCCCTGCAGGACTGGGTGACCACGCGTTCCCACGTGTTCACGCTGTACGGGGCGCTTCGCGGCGATCCGGATGTCGACACGATTCCGGAGGACGCCTCCACGCTCGCCGACGATATTCTGCGAGCCAGGGATGTGGACACGCGGGCGATTCGTTTCCGCGAGACGGTCGATCGCCTTCCGACCCTCGGCGGTGCGCCGGCACCGGTTCACGTCGGTCGACGGTATGAAGGCCCGTATCTCGACGTCCGAAACGACTGATCGGGCGCCAACGAGGAACGGGGACCCCAGCGGGACACCGTCCGGGCTCGCCCCGCCGGCGCCAGGCCCGATTCCCGCGGGGGGACCGAAAACAAGGCACGAAACAACGACCGGTAACGCAAACGCGGTGCTAGGCTTCCCGCCGCCGGGCGTCTATAATGGCAAGAAGAACGCGCGAGGGGGTTCGTTGCAGCCAGGCACCTGCTGCGCCGGGGTAGCGCCGATCTCACGGAGGGATCACCCGGTTTCGATTCGACCTCCCTTCCAACCGGGCTGCGCTGAACGACGCGGATGGGCGTCGTACACGGCGCCCGTGCGGTTGAACCGCAGGAGAAAGAAGATGCGTACGAATGGGCTGAAGGCATGTATCGTCGCGCTCGCTGCCGTTGGCGCGCTCTTTGTGGACACCGTTCCGGCGGGTGAGAAGTCGCCCGCGCGTGACAGCCGGCAGGTTGAGACCGCAACCTACAGCACGCCCGAGATCGGCGCCGTCGCGGCGATCATGGCTGAGGCCAGTGCGGATGGGTGCGTTCAGCTCGGCACGGCGACCGACCCTCAGTCCCAGGCCAACGCCTTCCGCGGCAACGTCTACTCGATTCCGGTGGATGCGACGGTCAGCGAAATCAAGATGGACCTCAAGTTCGACGGGCAGGTCCAACTCACCTGGTCGATCCATGAATGTACGACCGCATCCACCAATATCATGTGTACGCTGATCTGGTCGAAACCCAAAGCGGAGTCGGGCAACGGAACGCGCAAGGTCTATTCTTCCGGTCCGGTCTGCATTCCGGACCCGCAAGGGCAATGCCAGAGCCTGCCGCCGGACAAGAACTACCTGATTGGCGTCGCGTGGATGGGCGACCCCCTCGTCCAATCGCTCCGCGGCTTGCTGCAGAATGAGTTGGTGGTCGGTGCGCTTGCGGTGACGGTTCCACTACCCGAGCCGATCGGCCCCAGGACCCCGTTCCCGCGCGAGTACTTCATGGAGGTCTGCTTCGCGCCGTTCAAGGGTGCCTGTTGCGACCCTGCCACCACCAAATGCGGCGACATCCTCGAAGCGAACTGCAGCGGAGTGGGCAGCCATTTCTTCGGCGAGCTGACGTCGTGTACACCAATCTCTTGCCAGTTCGGTGCTTGCTGTCTGCCGTGCGGCGGATGCGCCCCCGGCTATTCCACCCAGGCCTGTGAAAGCGCCGGCGGAACGTGGCAGGGTCCGGGCGTTACGTGTCCGGTTGCTCCGGCCACTGATGCCGACCTCTGCCCGGTCGTTACGGGTGCTTGTTGTCACGGGGGCGCCAATGCCACGTGTGACGAGATCTGCATCGACAACTGCCTCGACCCCAACGGCATCTACAACGGCGTATACCTGGGCGACGAAACCACCTGCGACATCAACCCTTGCGTCGGTGCCTGCTGCACGCGCGATCTGGGCTGCATCGATGACACCGAGGCGTTCTGCACGGCCCAAGCGGTAGGCCGATTCAAGGGTCTGGGAACCACCTGCGACGACCTCGACGCCGCCGATCAATGCGGCGGTGCCTGCTGCCAGGAAAGCGTCGCCGTCCAGGGAGAAACACTTTGCACCTTCATGCCCTCGCGTGATCTCTGTACCGACGGGCCAAACTACAAGAACAGTACGTACTTGGGTGACACGGTGGCCTGTCCAGGTACGCCCTGCACGATCACCGGGCGCGGTGCCTGCTGCTGGCCGAACGGAACGTGCCAGATCACCAGTCAAGGTGGATGTGACGACGGGAACGGTTCCTTCACTGCCGGCGTGACGAACTGTGCCAACCACTGCGTCACATGCTGCACGAGTGGATCGTGTAAACGCACGGCGTCCACCGCCTGCGCGGGTACGGTAGCGGCGGACCTGGACTCCTGCATACCGAATCTCTGCAGCGAGCCGACCGGTGCCTGCTGCTTTGCCGACGCTTCGTGTGACAGTGCAGCCGATACCGCGGCAAGGTGTGAAGCCGTGGGCGGTCGCTTCGAGCAAGGTTCGGATTGCACCGCCTGCCCAGGCCTCGGCGCGTGTTGCCGACCCAATGAGACCTGCGAGGATCTCATGACGCTTGATGAATGCAACTTCGCCGGCGGCGGCTTCTCGCCCGGCGAGACCTGCACATCGTTGACGACGCCCTGCCCTCAGCGCCGCGCCTGCTGCATGCCCGATGATGGTCTCTGCTACTTCATCCTCGAGGATCATTGCCTCGACATTGCTGGAATCCCCCAGGAGGAGTTCACCGTCTGCAGCAGCTTCATGTGCCAAGGCGCTTGCTGTAGTGCTCAGGGCGTTTGCACGATCAAATCGGGGGCAGCCTGTGCGACGCTGCCAGGATCGTACCTTGGGCTCGACCCGGACGCGAAATGCCACCCCGACATCACCTGCCCGACCGGTGCGTGCTGCACCGAAACCGGATGTCAGATGCTGACGGAGGACGGCTGCACATGGGCGGAGGGCATCTACAGCGGTAACGGTATTGCCTGCGATAGCCCGCAGAGCGTTTGTCCGGGCGCGTGCTGTGCTGCAGACGGCACGTGTACGCAAGACTCGTACGACAGTTGTACAATCGCGGGCGGAACCTATCGCGGCGTCGACACGACCTGCGACACGGGAACCTGTCCGACCGGTGCGTGCTGCACCGGCGGCGCCGCCGCCTCCTGCGAAATCCGAACCGAGGAGGGCTGCCCCGACCACCTGATCAACTACGCCGGTGACCGCACGACCTGTTCACCGAATATCTGCATCGCCCTGATCGATTCGATCCCGCCCAGCGGCGCGATCGACGCGCGGCAGAGAATGGAGCCCGACGGAAGTTCCCCGGCGGATTCCATTACGGTTACGTTCGACGGACCGGCTGTCGGCATTCGGAGTTTCGACTTCACCATCGACCTGTTCGGCCCTCCCGACCCACCGCCGTTCATCAATGATGTCCTGCCCGGGCCTGATACGAACAGCGTCATTCTCGTACTCACGCAACCGCTCGATGGTCCCGGTTGGACGCGTTTGAGATACGACCCGACGTCGTCGGAGACCTGCCTGGGTGCGCTCCCCGCCGATGTCGACGGCGATGGGACTGCGACCGTCGGTGACATCGCGGTGCTCAAAGACTGCATTTCGGGAGTGTCGGCGTGCGAACTGTGGCAGTGCGACATCGACCGAAGCGGTCAATGCACGCCGGCTGACATCCTTCGAGCGATTGACCTGCTGGAGGGTGCGGGCGTCTACGACCCCTGGGCGGACGTTGCCATCATGACCACGTGCCCGGTCCGGTAGGCGCGCGGATCAGGGATGGGCTTGAGAAAATCGGAGCGATGAAGTGCAACGAAAGTCGCTAACTCGAGAGCGAGACCTCCGCGTCCTCAACCTGTTCGGGTAGCGCCTCGCGGATCTCGTCGAGTTGCTCTTGCGAGATCCCGAGCGTGTCCAGCATCGCGGGCGTGATCTCTCCATCCCGCGCCGTCAGGGGAAATCCGATCTGCTCCTGGCAGCACATGATATCCGCCACCTGGATGATGGTGGCCATGTTCTGCAACTCGACGCTGAGCGATTCCGGGTTATGGTGGAACCCGACGGCTGCGCGAAGGTGGCGCGGGAACTTCCACTTGACGGTCAAACCCGCTCCGAACGCCTGATGGTCGGCGCCGATCAACTCTCGCTCGCACTCGAGGAAATTGATGTCGCTCGTCATGCAACGGTCGATGACCTCGGCGAACTCGTCCGGGTGTGTCTGCCGTTCGACCAGGGAACCGATGTCGTGGATCAGACCGGCCACGAAGATCTCGTCGGTCATGACCGGATGCGGCGAGCATTTCGCCAGGGATCGCCCCGCCACGGCCACCGCCACGCTGTGGCGCCAGAGATCGGCGGCACTGAAGTGCTCGGAGATTCGTTTCCCTTTGAACAAACGGGCGATGGAGGCGGCAATGGCGATGTTCTTGACGGCTGACAAGCCGAGGAGAATGATCGCTCGGTCGACGCTGGCGACTTGTCCGGGGAGACCGTAGAACGCCGAGTTGACCACCTTGAGCACCTTCACCGACAGCGCCGGGTCGTTCTTGATCACCTCGTGGAGGTCGCGCGCGGTGCTCTTTGGATCCTCGACGATCTCGATGATCCGAATCGTCACCTCGGGCAACGTCGCAAGGTCACCGATCGATGCTAACGCCTTGTCCACAACGTGTTTGGCGTTATCGGTAGTCTCAACCGTCATGTTCTTCTCTCGCTGAAGTCCTCACGACCGCTTCGGCGCCGGCGGCGCCATCACGGCAACACCGCTACTTTATCGTCACGATGTCTGAGACAAATTAGGTCCCTCGCGAGGTCGAGCCCCGCGCGCGGTCTTGCGGCGGAATCCATCGCTGAGAGGCATTCGTGCAAGCTGCTGGGCGATACGGCGTCCGGCGCCACCGTCGCCGTAGATCGTCTCCCGCCCGATTATCGGCCTTTTGCGAAGCGCCTTTTGCAGCGCCTCGCGAATCGACTCCCGCGACTCTCCAGCATCCACGATCGACGGACCACTTCTTTCGCGCCCCGCTTGGCGCCCTCCGACGTTGACCACGGCGGTACCGGCGGTCGCCGCCTCGATGATCCCGCTGGACGAGTTGCCGACCAAAACCGCCGCCGCCATCAGGCGGTGCAGGTAGGCGTCCCGGTCGAGTGACCGAACGACCTCGACGCGGCCGTTGGAGCATGACCTCCGATGAGCGTCGATCGCAGCCACGATCCCCGTGTGCCCGCGATCGCTATTGGGATAGACGATGGTCGAATTCAGGTCCGTCTCGTCCACGGC
Source organism: Phycisphaerae bacterium (assembly GCA_029260135.1). Lineage (GTDB taxonomy): Bacteria > Planctomycetota > Phycisphaerae > UBA1845 > UBA1845 > OFTM174. The sequence goes on from JAJDDV010000036.1 coordinate 7,758, forward strand.
GCGAAGCAAAGCCGTCATCACCCGTTGTTCCTTCGCCGGCGAGCGACCGCACGGATGCTGAACGATTAGCGCGCGACGCTGCGGCGGGGTACGGCACGAAGGCGACTTGATCAACTGGGCCAAACGATCCAGACCCGGCGCGCCGACCACGTGGACGCGATCCTCGCTCTCCCCCATCGCCAGCAAGCGTTTCCTTGCGCGCTGCGTGGCCGGCAGGTGAAGATGTGCGAGCTTGCTGATGGCGTTTCGCAGCGGATCATCAAAATCGCCCGGCGCCACGTCACCTCCGTGAATGTGCGCCAGAAACCGCCCCGTCGTTACCGCGGCGAGCGCCCCCGCCATCGCCTCGATGCGGTCGCCGAGCACGACCGCCACGTCCGTATCCGCCTGTTCGAAGTACGAGGCCATCCCCGCGACCCCGCGCGACAATCCGACCGCCTGATCCAACGCCTCATCGCGCCCCGACTGCATCTTCACCCGCGCGTCGATCCGCCACCCGTCTCGCTCGATGTCATCCACCGTGCGCCCGAACTTGCGAAGAAGGTGCATGCCCGTCACGACGACCTGAAGACGCATCCCACGCCGGCGCGCGATCGCCTCCATCGTCGAACGGAGCAACCCGTACTCGGCTCGCGCCCCCGTGACGACAGCAACCCTACGCACGCGAGCGCTGCGTTTCTTTTCGGTCATCGCACCATATCCCATGACAACACCGTGTCACTCGGAATGTCGACCACCGCCCGAAGCCCCGCGACGCTGCCAAGCTCGCCGGCCGGAATCCCCGTCCCAGGTCGCTTGAGCGTCAGCATCTCCCGCGTCACGCAGGCCCCCTTCGGGATCACGACTGAACTCACCACGCTCTTGGTCGCTACGGTGCGAACGTCAACCTCGCACGCCTTCATTCCCAGCGATCCGTCACCGCATGCGATCCCCGCGTCGCGAACACCAGCCACATACAGGGCCAGTTGATCCGGCGACAGAGACATCGCGTGGTCCGGGCCCGCCGCCTTCGAATCGAGCGTGAAATGCTTCTCTAGTGCGCACGCTCCGGCCGCCACCGCCCATCCGCCGCTCTGCGTCGAGGTGGTGTGATCGCTGAAACCGACCGGAACCCCGAATCGGCGGCGCATTTCCCCGATCGCCCTAAGATTGACGCTCTCCAGCGGCGCCGGATAACTGCTCACGCAGTGAAGCAACACGAGGCGATCCTCCGCACCCCCATGGTGGAATCGCTCGACCGCATCGCGTATCTCGGCTTCCGTCGCCGCCCCGGTCGACTGGATCACCGGCAAGCCTGCAGAGACAACCGCGTCAGTGAGGGCATGATTCGTTAGATCCGTCGACGCGATCTTGATGCCGACAACAGCCAAACCGACAAGGCGCCGGACATCCGCAACGGAAAACGGCGTCGCCAAGAAAATGATGGACGCCTCGCGACAGTGGTGCGCGATCCTCTCGAACGACCGGTCAGACAACTCCAAACCCGCGAGCATCGCTCGCTGAGACGATACTCCGGTTCCGCTCACTTGATAGCCGGCCGTCGGTGCACAGGAGGTGACCAGGTCATCCGCACGAAACACCTGGAACTTGACGGCATCGGCGCCCGCTGCGACAGCCGCGTCGACCAGACGCAGCGCTTCATCCACAGATCCGTTGTGATTCACGCCCGCTTCGGCGATCACGAAAGGCGGCTCATCTTGGCCGATCCGGTGCCTCCCCAGTGTCACCGGAACCATCAGGTTCTCCCCTTCCTCATCGACGGTCATCGATTTCCTCCGCGCGGGCGCGCAACATCGCTTCCGCCCACAGCAGATCCCTCGGCTCATCAATATCCACCGCCTCATCCTCCCCCTGGACCAACGCACGACGGTCGCTGCCCAGAAACGCTTGATGATCGTCCGGATGTTCCAGCGCGCCGAACAGCGCCGCTCGAGTCACCACCGCCGCCGCGCCGTCATGATAATAGAGCGGCTCCAGATCCTGCCGCCGGTAGATGCTGTTCGGTCGATACTGCACCATCTGATCTCCCTCGAGGCGGTGAAGCCAGTCGGGATGGTGGACCCCTACCGGCGCCACACTGCGCACCGAGTCGGCGCCCGTCTCGATCAGATGTTCGATCGCCCGGTCGGTTAGATCAACTGTGCGAATGGCGATATTTCCGTACAGCAGGGCAATGACGTCCGCCGTCGCACCGTTTTGCGCCTCCCATAGCTCGACGGCGTGTCGAGCCGCCGCGTCGACCGTGGCTGTATCCGTCGCCAGCTCCGCCGGGCGCTCGACGACCTCGATCTCCGCCTCCCGCGCCAGCACCCTGGCCGGTACCGAATCCGTGCTCAGTACGACCGCAGTCAACTGCTGACTGCACCGCGCATGCTCCATGGTGTACTGAATGAGCGGTTTTCCGCGCAGAACGCGGGCACACTTGTTGGGCAAGCCCTTACTGCCTGCGCGCGCCAGAATGACCCCGAGAATGTTCATGGCCTGACAAGCTTATCGGCCGTCACAGTGGGTCGGCTTGATCGATCGCCCCGTGCCGCGCTCGCCTTCGGAGTGATACCCCCACAGGGCGGGTACGGCGTCCATGTCCGACTGCTCCATGAGTACTGCGCCGGCTGATTTCGTGTGGCCAGGCTGCCCGTGCATCGTGTTCCGCTCACAGAGGGGCATGTCGTTCGCCCACACAATCCGATGGTAATGCCGCACTCCTTCCGCTGACCTAACTGCATTCCTCCACCTCCCGAGCTCCCAGCAACGAAGAAAGTCGCCATCGACCGCTGCGATTGCAGCGGAACCTCGGCGCACTCAGTTGACGGCGTGCGGTCCAAGCCCTCCGTTGCACACGACGGAAGAACGGTTGACCGAGGCCGCCGGCTGCCCGTCGCAATGTCCCCGGTGTGGACCACAATCGAGGTTGCACCCAACGCACACCGATGGCTACAATGCTACGGTATCCGCCGCGGTCGGTGTCGTCGCCGCGTACCGGCCGGGGAATGTCGAAACAGATGAATCGAGTGCCGCAGACCGTGACGCCATGAACAAACCCAGTAACGCAGAATCGGACCGATACCGCGAGCGCCAGCGGAAGGAGAAGCAGCACTCCACGCACCTTCCCGGCGCGGACGACGAGCCGCTTCCTCCTCCGGTGGAGCCGATCGTCACCCAGGACAAGCCCAACCGCAACGATCCTTGCCTCTGTGGCAGCGGCAAGAAGTACAAGAAGTGCTGCGGTATGACCTGATCGACGACCCACGTCATCAGCGCCGCTCGGCTGGCTGCAAGCGAACCGTTGGCTAGGACCGCGCCTGGCAAGAACCGCCCAGCCCGGGTCGACCGTGCGTCAAGGCGTCCAGATCGGACCGGTGAAGCCGATCCCGAATCGGGCGACGTCGCTCAAGTCGACGTCGCCGTCGCCTTCGCTGTCGAAAAACGCCGCGCACACATCCGCCGAGAACGGATCGCCGGGTTGAGGCGTCCTTTTGGGACCCGCAAGGCAACGACCCAGAATGTCGAAATCGTCGCGGGCTATCGTGCCATCGCCGTCATAGTCACCGAAGGCGTGGCATTCGTCCGGTAGGCCGAACCCGTCCAGATCGGCGCTGAATCCCACCGCAATATCGCACTCATCCGGCCTCGTGTTTGCGTTGCAGTCGTCGCTGAGGCCTTGAAGCACGTCGCAATCGTCTCGCTGACCGTTCAGATTACAGTCGCCTCTTTCATACGTGATGCTGATGTCGTCAAGCCGCCACCTCTGCGGATATCCGCCAATGAACTGAAAACGTGCCGTAGGCTGAAGAGTGGCGCCGACCGGAATGTCGACGATCGAAGTCCGCCAACGTCCCGGCGAGGTTGACGGCAGCGTGAGCAATCGGACCCAGCCAAGACGTACGTTCCAGTAGGTCACCCACAGGATCGCAGGGGTACCACCCGTATGGCTCCCGAAATCGGTGACATGAAGCTGGGCCGATTCCGCGTTGAACAGGTTGAGGTCAACTGTCGTCAACTTGCCCGGGGCCCCGAGACGAGCGCAATACGGCGGACTCACCCCACCCCCGACGACATCAACGTCTTGGGTCAGATACCAAATGGACGACCAGTTCAATGCACTGAGGTCGGTGGTCGGGAAATCGTCGAACAAAGCCACGACTGTATGTTCGCAAGCATCCGTCACGCCGTTACCATCGCAATCATGCGCGAGCGCGGGAATCGCATTGCTGTCACATGAGTCGGGGATACCGTTCTCGTTGCAATCGGTGTCGGCTCCGGTCAGTAGATCGCACGAGTCGGGCAGGCCGTCACCGTTGCAGTCCGGTTCGCACTCGTCGGGGATGTAGTTGTTCCCGCAGTCCAACGACGTCTCATTGGCAACGTCGCAAACGTCATGGACGCCGTTGCCGTTGCAGTCGGCAAACGCCGGCGAGATCGCGGTCTCGTCGGCTCCGATATCTACGCGACAACCGTTGATTCGCGGTTCGCTGTCGATGTCGAAGGCACCGACACTCGGGGCGCCGTTGTGACCCGTGTTGGCACACGGCGACCCGGCCAGCAGATGTACGTCATCGTCCGGCGTACCGGGCGCGCCGTCCGGACCGAGGGCGTTCACGAACAAAGGATCGCCATCGAAGTTGCCGACGCCGCCCTCCCGGCCGGTCCATCCCTGAACCAGGCTGAAGTTGATCCTTCGGGTCACGAGTGGCCTGTAGTACCAGTAGTTCTGGCTTGCTTCGCCCATGCCTTGGGAATCTTGATTGCGCCAGAAGATCGAATTCCAAACCTCGACATTGGCGGTTCCAGTCGCGTAGATTCCCCCGCCCCTCCAGTACGCATCGTTACCTGTGAACGTGCCGTTTGTAACCGTCACATCCGACGACGTCGCATAGATCGCTCCGCCGTACGTGTCCGCACGGTTTCCGCTGAACACGGAACTGACGACATTGAGTTGCCCTACGCTCACGAAGATGGCCCCACCGTTGTGCATCGCGTTGTTCCCCACGAACACGCAGTCGATCAGCGTTACATTCGCCGCCTGGATCGACACCGCCCCGCCATCACCGGACACGCCATACCCGTTATCGTAGAACAAGCAGCGCAAACACGTGACCTCCGCCGCCACCGAGACCCTCAGGGCTGTGTCGGAATTCCGACGAAACACGCAGTCCTCGAAAACCGCCTTGGAATAGTCTTCATTCTCAACAGCGCCGCTGCCCGCAATGTTCGTATGGTCCTCAAACAGGCAGCCGACGATCCATGGATTGGAGCCCCGCTCATTCCGAATCGCCCCGCCACTTCCGCCGTTCGAGATGAGGTTGCCCCGAAACGTGCAGTCACGAATCTCGGGGCGGGCTGAGATACCGTTGAAGATCCCCCCGCCCCCCTCATAGATGTTGCCCGCCCCGGTAACGGAACCGGCGTAGTTCGCCTCAAACCGGCAAGAGATGACGGTGGGACTTCCGTCGTCGTTGAACAATCCTCCGCCGGTCCACGTATCGCGTCCGTCGCCGCTGGCCATGCCGCCTCGAAGCGTGAATCCGTCGAGCACAGCCGAGGCATCCGTACCGTTGCTGTTCACAATGTGGAAACTATTCTCGTGATGCGTCGGGTCGTTCGCCGCGCCCACGTCATCGCCGGCCAGGTCACCACTGAGCACGCTTTCAAACGCGACCGGATCGCGATGATTGGCGTTGCCCTGCCCCGCAAGACCGCGGTACCCGCCCCGAACCGCCAAGTTGCTGCGGAGCAGGAATGTAGCACTGCGGTCCAGCGCGTTGACGTGGCCACCTTCGCTTTGATCCGGATAGTAATGCCCCCCACCGACCCGAATCTCAAGGATCGTCGGATCCGACGCAGCCGTGAACATCGCGTCCTGCAAGAACATGAAGGCCGAGTTCCAGCCGCGCCCGTTCCCTCCGGGCCGGGCATCGTCATCGACGTGTAGAATCTGACCGGAGCAGATCGCCGCGTTCAGGCCGGCGATTGCGGAGACCGCACAAACCGCGAAGTCATGGGCGCGTGTCCTCACACCGGACACCTCTCAAGTTTCCGAGTCATCGCCCGTCGGCTGCCGAGCGAGCGCCCTTATTGTACACGAATCCGACGTGATATCGAAACGCTTGTCTTCAAGCGATAGACGCCTTGACCGACAATCCCAGCGAGACCCCGCCGATCATACCGATGATAAAATCAAGCGCTCAGCACACTCCGAAGAGATTCCAGACAGCAGGCTTCCTTACCTCAATGCCCTGCCCGCTGTATACGAAGCGAATCGCACCGCGTTCATTCCTGCAAGGCGTCATCCTTGGATTCGGAAAGTCGGCCGCACCATACCGTTGCCTGTTCGGTGTCGCCCATGGTTTTGCAGACGTCGCAAAGAAAGCGGAGGGTGCCCTGGGTCCAGCCGGCCTCCGGCCCCAGGGACGCGCTCAGAATCTCGTAGCCATCGACGTAGGCGGCCTTCGCTTCCTCGTAGCGTTTGAGCTCGTTGAGGTGGATCCCCAGATGCGTAAGGTAGATGCCCGTGTCCGCGAAGATCCGTGGTCTGGTATCGCGAAGAATCTGGACGGCCTCCTGGAGGAGGACGACCGCCTCTTCGATTCGGTCGATTCTGCCATAGAGCATCGCCAGTCCCAACATGGCGTCCAGTGCCTCGCGGGAAGATGGCTCATAGTTGGCGCTGGTGATCTCCCAGATCTCTTCGACCAGCGGCGCGGCCTCTTCCGCACGATGACTGTAAATGTAGTTGTTAGCCAGCGAGTGCATGACCGACAACGTTTCCGGGTGTGCGTTGCCGCGCTCTCTGCGGTTCCAATCCAATACGGACCGGAGTGCAGCGTTGGTCGTTTCGATATCTCCATCGCCACCCCCGCCGCCATAACGGATGAGCAAATGGCGCGTGTCCATGGCGTTGGCGCTGTCCGAGCCGACCGCTTCAATGTCCAGCGCCAGCAACTTTTCACCGACGGCGAAACCCTCTTCCCCCTGGTCGCACTCGTAGAGGCCGGACACCAGATCGCGCATCGCTTGCCGGGTCTCTTCCTCCAGCCCCCCCATCAGCCCCTCTCGCAGTTGTACCGCGCGCCGAAGATGGGGGACGGACTCTCTGGGCAATCGCAGCCCGCGATACGCCTCTCCGATGGTGTGGCGAATCGCCGCCTCCACGAGTGGCTGGTCGCTGAAGCGTTCCTCAATGCGCTCCGCCGCGCGGTCGAGCGCTTCGCGCACGGTGAGATTCGGATTGTCGGTGTTACTCGGATCGACCGAAGAGAGCAGGTCTTCGTTGAGAAAGGCGTTGATGCTCTCTGCCACGCGCGTTCGCTGCTCGGCATCAGCCCGAGCCCGCGATTCCCGCACGGCGAATGTCGCAGCGACCACCGTCGCGGCGATCAGCGCGAGCACCGCGGTGAACACGCCCGCGACCAGCCCTTTGTTGCGTCGAACAAAACGTGACGCGCGATACGTCAGCGAATCGGGCGCAGCCGATATGGGAAGACCGCGCAGGTGTCGATCAATATCGGCGGCGAGCAGTTCGACCGACGCGTACCGCCGTACGGGGTCCTTTTGTAGTGCCGTCATCAGAATCGTATCAAGGTCACCGCGCAATCGCGCGGAGCGGATCGGATGATCGCCGCGCCGCGCTTCCGCGCTCTCAACCACAGCAACGCTCGGGCGCTGAACCTCCTGCTCGAGGACCGCACGCTCAACCTCGCCGCGTGTGCCCGTCTCCAGGTGGTACGGTATCCCCCCGGTCAGCAACTCATAGAGCACGACACCCAGCGAATAGATGTCCGTCGCCGTAGTCAGGCGGTCACCCCGAACCTGCTCGGGGCTCGCGTATCGGGGTGTCAGAACGCGCGCATCGGTCGCGGTGATACCGACGGCCGAATCGTCGTCGAGAATCTTTGCGATCCCGAAATCCAGAAGCTTCGGCGCCCCATTCTCGGTGACGACAACGTGGCTCGGTTTGATGTCACGATGGAGAACCAGCGAACCATGTGCGTACCGCACAGCGTCGCAAACCTGCAGAAACAACTCGAGCCGCTGTTCGACCGTAAGACGGGAATGCTCCGCATAGGCATCGATCGGCGATCCCTCAACGTACTCCATGACAAAAAAGGGCCGCCCCTCGACCGTGGCACCGCCGTCGTACAAGCGAGCAATGTTGGGGTGCTCCAGTCGCGCCAGAACCTGTTCCTCGAGACGGAACCTCCGAAGCGAGCTCTGCGAGTCCATTCCGCGCCGGACGAGCTTCAGCGCAACAACGCGATCCGGGTGCTTGTCCGCTCGTCGAGCCCGCCAGACCGTTCCCATCCCGCCGTTTCCGACGACTTCCAGCAACTCGTAAGGTCCGACACGTTCCCCAACGCGCTCCGAAACGAGGGGTTCACTTGAATGGGCGTCGTCCGGTTGCAGCGCAGCGTGTACACGCGCATCCCACTCGTCTTCGGGAAGGTCGAAACCGAACAGGCTGAAAGAGTCGACGGATTGTCCCGGCGCGGGGCTCGCCGGTATGTCTCCGCGACGCGGGGGGTCACCCTTTGGATGTTGCGTCTGGCTCATCTTCTTCGCGGATCTGCTCGGCGATCAGTTCCTTCATCCTCACGCGGATACGGTGCTTGGCCTGGTTCACGGCCGCGACACTCATCCCGAGGTCCGACGCCACCCGCTGGGCCGACTCGCCGGCGACAAGCCGATGGAAGATCGTCACACTTGTCACCTCGAACGTCCCCTCGATCGCTTGAAACGCGAGGCGATAGTGGTGGTCAACCCACTCCTTTTCCCAAGACTCGTCGGCCGAGTCGCTATCATCCTCGGAACTTGCGAGTACAGCACTATCTAGCGCTCGCACCCGAGGACCATTACGCGAAAAATACCGGGAAATGGCGCTGCGAACCGTCTTACCGAGATAGGCACGGAACCGGCCTCGCGCGGGATCATAGGCAAAATTCCGGAGCCCTTTGGCGAGGTCGCCCCAAACCATCTGACTGACATCGTCGATGTCGGCCGCCGCCAGCCCACGGCGACGGCAGTACCGGCGGATGAGTTCGGCGTAGCAACCCTCAAACTCCCGCCACGAACGCTCGTCCGCTGGATCTCGGACCCGCACCAGGAGGGTTGCGCTGGTTGTTCCGTCGCTTCTCTCGTCGCGCACTGGACTCGGCCCCTTTCAACCGCTCGGCCAAGCCCGAATCGCCGGCAGAACGCACTAAGAACGTAAGTCCTTTATATTACAGGACTTAACGCATCTTTGCAAGAGCGATCCCGATGGACCTCGGGCATGGCGCAAGAAGGTCTTTTTTCGGCCGTTATGAGCCACCTCGACCCGCACTAGTACCCTCTAGAGAAGATTCGGAGGTTCAAGCGACGGATCATTGCCGGAAATCCAGATCACGCCGCCAGGGCGACCTCATGGAACGCGCCGGAACCGGAATCTGAGACGCGAGAGCCTTCATCCGAAATGGGCCCTTCGCCGGACCGGAACGGCTTCGTGCTCGACATGAACCAAGAACGCGAACGAAACGTGGGTCAGACGATCTGACGAACCTGATTCACGAATTATCACGGGTCACGCCGTGGGAGGAGGAACACCAAATGACAATCATCCGAGCACTGATCGCGTCCGCCCTGTGGGCGACGGTACTCCCCGCGACGCTGGCGAGTGCACAGACGGAAATCCGGTGGCAGCCCGTCAGCTCTACGGATACGTTCGTGATTGTGGACCTGAGCCACATACCGGGTGCCCGCTCGATCATCTCGGCACGCCAGGGTTCGACGGTCGTTTTCGAACTCTGGATATCCGGTTGGCAGCTCGCCCCCGGCTCTCCAGACCTACGCGGTTTCCAGGCATCGCTGATCGCGGACCCGGATGGGTCAGGACCGCGGGGCTACAGCAATGGATACCCCGGCGTACTCAACCCCGTCGGTTGGCCGCTGGACCCTGAACTGGGTGCGATCATTGACGAAGATCATTGCGCTGCGGGTGTGGAGCCCGGGTGTACCGGCGAAACGCCGGACTGGGTGTTCGCCGGCGTACCGGGTACGCCCATCGCGGCTGTGGGAACGACCGATATTGACTACCAATGGGCTGGCACGCTAATAGGCGGCTGTCAGTCAAGCGGCCTGCCCGGTGCCCCCTACTACGCGGGCGAGCTTCATCTCGACATCCCCTCCAGCGCGGAAGGAAACTATGAGATTGGGGTGTTCGAGCCTGCGTCAACCTTCTTCGTCAATTGCTTAGGGGCGAGTAGCCCTGTCGACTTCTTGACGACCGCTGTCATCGACGTCTTCCGCGACTGCAACGACAACGGAGAGGTTGACTCCTCCGAGTGCACGCTCGGCACGGTCATCTCCGAGTCACGGGTCGTGAACACTCAAATGCCCAACGGTGGAGGGCTGGCCTACCCGGTCTCCAGCAACATTCTGGTCGAGGAATCAGGCACGATCTACGACGTCGATGTCGTGTTGGACATCGAGCACTCCAATGTCGGTGACTTGATCGTCACGCTCGAACACGACGGAATAACCAGAACGATCCTTGGGTATTCTCTTTGCGCAACAGCGAACTACAATGACATCGTCTTGAGTGATGAGAGTGACCTAGATCCTATCTTCATCCAGTGTACGGATGATCTCACATCTCCCCCGGGCTACGGGCCGTACCCGGATCGCTTGCGGCTCTTTGACTTCGGTGGCGCTGCGGGCATCTGGACGCTCACGGTAGGCGATCAGTTTTCCGGCCCCGATTCGGGAAAACTCGTCTCGTGGGGATTGCGAATCCAGACGTCTCCGCAGTCGCCGGATCCGACATGCGACTGCAACGGCAGCGACCGGCTCGATGTTTGCGAACTTCGACTGTCGCAAGTGATGCACGACAACGGGCCCACCGTCACACACCCAAACCAAGGCGCCGGCGGCGCGGACGTCAGTCTTCTCGAGGACGTTACGCTCGGGCTCACCACGCTGGGGTGGTCCGTCGATTTTGCGAAACGCGTAGCCGACGACTTCGTCGTGACGGACGCCGACGGAGTGCACGTCGATACCATCACCGTGTTCGGGTATCAACCCGGGTCAACCACCGAGTCGACGATCACATCGGGCACGCTGAGGATCTGGGACGGCCCACCCGGCAGCGGCTCGAACGTCATCCACGGAAGCACGACGCTCGGCCAGGCCCTGGGATGCACTTGGTCTGGGACCTACCGCACATCGGAAACGCTCGGCCTCTCAAATACACAGCACCCTGTCATGGCGTGCGTACTTGACGTAGGCATCGACCTGCTCCCCGGAGTCTACTGGTTTGACTGGGCACTCTACAGCCCGACCGGAACCGGACCTTGGATCCCACCCATCACGATCCTCGGGCAGGCGACAACGGGCAACGGTCAAATGAGAACCGGCTATAACGACATCTGGAACCCGATCTTCGACCCGGGAACGGCAACGCCGCAAGGCTTCCCTTTTATTCTCAATGACCGTGGCTCCGACTGCGACGGAAACGGCATTCTGGATTCCTGCGAACTCGTGAACGGAACAGGCGTAGACGCGGACGACAACGACATCCTCGACGCCTGTGAATGCGCGTCGTCCAGCCAGCCGCAACTCGCGGACATTCTGGACGCTGACGATGCAACGGTTCCCCTGCGCGCCATGCGGATGATCGGCGTCAAAACGACCAGCGCCATCGCCGGTCGCTTGCAGGGCCTTCGGGTCAAAGCCGTCGGGCTGGCCCCGCCGTTCGACGTTTGGAACGGCCAGACAATGTGGGCCGGACCGCCCGTCGAGTACAGCGAGCTTCCCGGCCGCGGTGCAGACACACCCGGCGCTCTGGGGACGGAGAACACCTTCCATTCATCCCAGTTGCAGTGCGAACCGTACTTCACCGATTGGACGGCGCTCGGCGATGCAGTCGTCTGGGTTCGCGGCGAGTTCATCGTCCCCAGCAAGATTCAACCCGGCGGCGGCGGACTGTCTGCCCAGTCGCAGTATGACGTTCAGTATGTAGATTCCGCCTGCTCAGCGTTCAGTGAGGCGAGTTTCAGCCTGGCGAACCAGATCACCACGGCAGGATGGGGCGACGTCGCAACACTCGCAAGTGGAGAAGCGCGCGCCGTCAACGACACGGTCGCGGTGGACGATACGCTCTTCATTCTTCAAAAGTTCTCCGGAGGCGGCGGCGTTCCCGGGGGCGTTCCGATCAAAGCGCGTACCGACATGCTGGGAGTATCAGCCGGACCTGGCCCGGAACCTGACCTGAAGATCACGATCAGCGAAACCGTCGAGGTCGTCGCCGCGTTCAGCGGAGCGAGTTACCCGTTCGCGCCGTCTTCACCGAACCTATGTTCACCGGCCTCTATCGACGCGTCAGAGTAAGGCAGCGGATCGCGTACCCTGCGACTCTGTGGTTGCGAAGGGAGTTTAGCGCCGCAAGTACGACGCGGCGTCGAAAGATCGGAGCTGAGTTTCTTGGTCACATTGAATCATCTTGGAGACACACCATGTATTCAGTGAGGAACAGTGGAAGGAAGGGCTGCCCGGTCCGGCAGCGCGGTGGATTGCGTTGCGCGTTGGTGGCGCTGGCTATAGGCCTGGGTGCAACGCAAGCACCGGCCCAATGCCTGGAAGAACAGAAGCTGACCGCCTCCGACGCGGCAGCGTTTGCCGACTTTGGAGTGTCAGTCTCCGTGAGCGGCGACACGGCCATAGTGGGGGCCAACTTGGACGACTGCGCGGCGGGCGCCGATTGTGGGTCGGCGTACGTGCTTCGGTTTGACGGGACTACTTGGGCCGAGGAGCAAAAGCTGACCGCCTCCGACGCAGAGTCTGGGGATGAGTTCGGAATCTCCGTCTCCATAAGCGGCGACACGGCCGTGGTGGGAGCGTTCAGGGACGATTGTGCGGCGGGCGGCGGCTGCGGGTCGGCGTACATGTTCCGCTTCAACGGGACCTCTTGGGTCCTGGAACAAAAGCTGACCGGACCCGACCCCGCGGCGTCTGACCAATTCGGGAGTTCCGTCTCCGTCAGCGAGGACACGGTTGTGGTCGGGGAGGCAGGAGATGATTGCGCGGCAGGCAGCAACTGCGGCGCAGCGTACATGTTCCGCTTCAACGGGACCACTTGGGTGCAGGAGCAAAAACTGACCGCGTCCGACGCGGCGGGATCTGACAATTTCGGCGAGTCCGTCTCCCTAAGCGGGGAGACTGCCGTCGTGGGAGTACGCCTCGATGACTGCGCGGGGGGCAATAACTGCGGGTCAGCGTACGTATTTCGGTTCAACGGGGCGTCTTGGGATGAGGAGCAGAAGCTGACCGCCTCCGACGCAGCGGCTTCTGACCAGTTCGGGGATTCCGTCTCCGTGAGCGGGAGCACGGCCGTAGTGGGGGCAAAAATCGATGCCTGCGCGGCGGGCTCACCGTGTGGGTCGGCGTATGTCTTCCGCTTCAACGGAACCTCTTGGACCGAGCAGCAGAAGCTGACCGCCTCCGACGCGGCGGTACCTGACTTCTTCGGCGAATCCGTATCGGTGAGCGGAGACACCACAGTGGTGGGGGCGATTGGGGATGCTTGCGCTGCGGGCAACAACTGCGGGGCGGCGTACGTGTTTCGGTTCAACGGAACCTCTTGGGTCGAACAGCAGAAGCTGACCGCCACCGAAGCTACAACGAGTGGCAATTACGGGCTCTCCGTCTCAGTCAGTGCGGAGACCGTCGTCGTGGGAGCGTCTGGGCATAGCAGTCCGGCGGGCCACACCAGCGGCGCGGCCTACGTGTTCCGATGTCCGCTCCCGGAAACCATCCCCGCGGCATCCACCTGGGCTCTGGCCAGCCTGACCCTGCTGCTGCTGGCCGGCGGAACGGTCGTCATCGGGCGAACTCGGAGCGTTCCAATTTGATGAGGGCGCTATGGCGTGCAACGCTCAAACGTAGCGGGGAAAGTGCCCTGTTCTCCGCGTGCGGAGTCGTTCAAGGCGCTACACTTGAATAGAGCTTGCTCTGATGTCACATGCAGGCTGTTCGCGGCTTCGTCGCACCCGCGCTCGTCGCGATTCGCCTCGGTCCATCGCCTCGCATTCCTCCTCCAACAGTGCGATCGCTTCGTGGATCCACAGGCACCACGATCGGGTGTACGCCCCAATGGCGATGATGACCATTCATGAACTACGCGAGCTAACATTCTCTTCACAAAGACCGTTTTTTCTTGAATCGGGCTGCCCGCCCGGTAGAATCGTGCCTTTGGGAACGGCAAATCGGAACCCAGCACTTGGGAGGTCGGAACATGACGCATGCGTCAATTCCTACGTTGGCCCCGTTACTGGCAACCTTGACTCTGATCGTACTCGTTCCGCACTCCGGAAGCCCGCGTGCGCTCGCGGTCGGCGACGACGAGAGTGGACCGGAGGCCACCGGAGCGTGCTGCGGCAACAACGCGTCTTGCAGGATGCGCACCGAACAGAGTTGCCTTGACAGGCATGGCGAGTATCGCGGCGACGGTACCGACTGCGGCGGCTGCAACTTCCCCTGTGTGCAGTGTTCACCCTACATGGGTACCTGCTGCCACGACGGTCTCTGCAAAAGCCAATCATCAACGCAAGCGTGGTGCAGGTGGTTGGGAGAGTTGCAGTCGGCCACAACTGTCAACTGGCATGCCTCCAACCCAGTCTGTCCGCAGGGGGTGTGTGTCGGCCCATGTTTCGTGCCTGACGGGCGATGTGAAGACGGGGAGACGAAATACTCCTGCGAGCAACAAGGCGGCAGATTCGCTCGTGAGTTCGAAGAGTGCTTCAACTATGGCCCATGCTACGCCGACGGTCTGCCGTGCATTGAGCTGACGGAATGGGAATGTGATCTTATGCCCGCGAACGACATTGTCTGGGGTGGACCCAACAAGACCTGCGCACAATCCGGAGCGTGCGTGCTGCCCGACGAAAGATGCTTCGAGAGGACCGAGTCGACATGCTTCGCGATGGATGACGACGCCGAATTCTACGCAGGTGAACATTGCCCGGACGTCGGACCGTGCCTTAACACCGACGGCTCGTGCGAAGTGAAACCATCGAGTCATTGTACAGGTGGCGCAGTCCCGGGCGACCACACCTGCGAGTGCGTCGACATCGCGTGCATCTGCGAAGACGACGGCGGCGCGTCGCCGCAGTGTATCGAAGATCCCCAAGGCGCGTGTCAGATATGGAGCGAACACAGTGACGAGTGGCAATGCGCTACCTTGAAGCGCAGCGCCTGTGAGGGATTAGGCCTCTTCTGTGGCGCGAACACGAACTGTGATGAGCCGTGCGATGCCGAGTACCCCTGCTGTTGGCGAGATCTCGGCGTCGTCTCCTGCGAAGAAATGAACGCCGCGGATTGCTGGGCGATCGGTGGGTCAATCCGCCCCTTGGTCACCACCTGCGGCGCCGATGAACCCTGTCTTTTCGGCGCCAAACCCTGCGACGACTATGCGCTGTGGACAGGCGGCGGAAACGATACCTCCATCATGAACCCGGACAACTGGGATTCAGGGGAGGCTCCGACGGCGACCACTCCAATGGCATTCGAGTTGGGCGGCAACCTCGCGGTCACCATCCCCCAGGACACTTCGGTCGCCAACACGCTCGTTGCACAGGGTGAGCTTGCGTTCCGGTTCAGCGGAAACACACTGAATGTCTCGGACTCCAACTCGCTGTGTGATGATCTGATCATCGGCGCCCTCAGTGGCCTCGCCGCCCTAGACGTGACCGACGCCACGATCGCGGGACCGGATCAGGTGTCTCTGGGTATTGCCCCCGGAGCGACCGGCGTACTGACGGTCGGAGCGGGCGGCGCCCTGATAATGGACCCGGGCGGAACCGCCCAAGTGACTGTCGGAACAGTCGGCGGTTCGACTGGGCTGCTGACGATCGAACGTGGCGGCCGAATGAACGCATTCGGGTCCAACGGTTGTGCTGTCGGCTATGATCCGGGGTCGAGCGGTGCTTTGATCGTCAGCAATCCGAACAGCTTCATGGATGCAGGCCTCCTCCTGGTCATCGGGAACGGCGGATACGGGACGTTTGACCTCAGCGATTCTGCGCGCGTCGATGTCGGCGCGCTCGCAAGCGGCAACATGCCCGGGAGCAGCGGTGACATCATGATCGACCGCCAGGCAACTCTCAACGTCACGCAGGGGACCGTCACAATCGGCCAGTATGGCACTTCGACGATGACCGTGGATGGTGCCAACATCACGGACTCCAACCAGGTATCGACCCGGCCGCACACGATCGGTGAACAGCCTGGTGGCATTGGCACGGTCATCCTGCGTGGTGGGACTTCGTGGGACCTGAGTACCGACGTTATGGCGATCGGCTACAGAGGCAGCGGAGCCCTGAAGTTGTTTGGGCAGAGCACATTTTCATGTCTCGCACTTGGACTCGCCGGTTCCGGCCATGGCGCGCTTGTAATCAGAGAGGGCAGCAGCGTAAAGTGCGACTGGTTTGGTAACGTAGGCGAGGATCCCGGCAGCGAAGGGGACATTATTATTGAAGGCGCCCAGTCGAAGCTGGAACTAGTGCAGGTGAATCCCAACGTCTGGCTCGCCATTGGCTTGCAGGGGGCCGGCCATATTAGTGTGACCAATGGCGGCTTACTCATATGGAAGAACGGCGTCAGTCTTGGACGCAAACAGGGAGGCGAGGGTACGCTGATGGTCAACGGCGGTACGGCCTTCTTCGATGCCGATCTCCTGTTCGGCGGGCCGCCTGCCAATGCTGGTCAGGCATCCGCAACGATTACCAACGGCGGGTACATGAATGTCGCGGGTGCGTTGCACATCCGCGCGATGTACTACCCCGGAGTACCGGATAATGGGCTGCTCGTTGACGGACCGTCTACCAGGCCCGGTTCGCTCACGACGGAAGAGCTCCACGTCGGACGCTCGAGCATCGCCCGTGTGTTCGATGGGGCCCAGATGAACACAAATGCTCTTGCAGTTCTTGGTGGGGATGTTGGGAGCTATTTCGAACCGGCGCGAGTTGTCATCGACGGGAATGGCTCGACCTGGAATGTCGGAACCGTCCTGCTCGGTGAATTGCCGCTCGGCGTCCCGGGCGAGGTCACCGTGAGAAACGACGGTACGATCAACGCAGTACTGATCTACGTCGGCCCGGAAGGAACACTAACGGTTGCCACCGGTGGCCTTGTCGATACGGCGTTCCTGAACGTTGCTAACGGAGGCACGATCACTACATCCACCGGCATCGTCGTCGGCGGCGTGCCACTACCTCGCCGATCAGGCGTCACCGAAGGTATCACTACGCAGCAGCTCAACGTTGAGCAGGGTGCGACCCTCAATGTGCCGTCAATCGCTCTGATGCCACTGGGCACGATCGGCGGCGGTGGGAATGTCGCGGTTGACATCGTCAACGAGGGCGAGATCAGCCCCGGTGATGACGGGGCCGTGCTAGCCACGCTGACCGTGACCGGAACCTACCAGCAAACAGCCACCGGCGTGCTGCGGATTGATCTTGGCGCGGACGGCGCGAGCGATACGCTCGCCGTCACCGGCACGGCGTCGCTGGGAGGAACGCTGATCATCGAACGCGGACAATGCGCGACCGTCCTCGCAGGTGAGCCGCATGTCGTGTTCACCGCGTCCGGTGAACCGGGCGAGTTCGATCAGGTCATCGCGCCCGATCATACCGATGTCATTGTCGAGTACATTGGTGGAGAGGTCATCGTGTCGCTCACTCAATCGGTCTACTTCGCCGACAGCGATGGAGACGGCGTTATAGGCCTTAGCGATTATGCCGCCTTCAAGACATGCCTTGACGAACCCGGTGACGGACTCGGCGCCGGTTGCGAGTGCTTCGACTTCGACCACGACGGAGACAATGTCCTTCGCGACTTCGCCTCGCTCCAAACCATCTTCGGCCATTGATTGATGATCAGCCCCGTGTGCCCCTGCCGTGTCGGCAGTGCGCCCGATGGCGCCGCTAGATGGGGGTACGCCCAAGAAAGCCTCGCCAGGAATGAACACCTCGCGCGGAACCTCAGCGCTAATCCGGAAGTGCATCGATCAAGGAAGGAGAAAGAACCTCGCGCAGGCGCGACAGCGCACGCTGCTCGATCTGGCGGACACGCTCTTTGGTCACGCCGAACCGCTGACCGAGCTGTTCCAGAGTCAACGTCTCGCCGCTGCCGCCCAAACCGAAGTGACTCTTCACCACTTCCTGCTCGCGGCTATCCAGAACCTTAAGACCGGTCGAAATCAGCTCGCGAACGCGCTGCCGATCACTGTCACTGGCCGGCGCATCGCGATGATCCGCCGTCGCGTCGAGCAGTTCGTCCTGCCCGGTCACATGACGCGGATTGCGATAGCGCTCCTCCGGAATCGACCGGGCGTAGTTCTTGACGATCGCCCACGTCGCATACGTGCTGAACCGGGTACCACGGCCGAAGTCGAACTTCTCGACCGCACGCATGAGTGACATGTTCCCGTCACTGATCACCTGGAAGAACTCAGGCGACCAGCCGACGTGCTTCTTGGCAATGCTCACGACCAGACGCAGATTCGCCTGGATGATGCGCTGGCGCATGGTCTCGACGCGCTGGACCAGATCCGTCACGCGATCAAAAAGCGCCTGCCCGATCTCGTCAAGGTCCATCGCCGCGATCGCTTTGGATACCTTGAACTTCAGATAGTTGTAGCGGCGGAAAAGGTCGTGCTCCTGCTCGCGCGAGAGCAGCGGCGTGCGATAGAGCGACTGAACATACGCCGGCGCATCCTTACGCGGCGCCGGCGACTTCTTCGCATCCGTACAAACCGGTTCGGGAACGTCGAGAATCAACGCGTCGGCATTCGGCGCATCGAACAACTCGTGATGAACGAAGTCCCAGCGCTGCTCGACCCACCGGCGCGCCTCGACGCGCCGCAAGGCGAGCCGAATGTCATCCGCCTTGCAGCCAAAGGCCTTCGCGATCGACCGGATCGTCTCCCCGGCCTCGCGGCAGTGAAGGATGGCAAGATCACGTTCGCATTGAGCACTTCGGGCCTTCTGACCGAACAGCGCACCATCCGGATTCGCCGAATCGTGCCGACGAAGTGTGTACCGAATCGTCTCAACCGCACGTCCGGTTTCCTCGGCAATCACCCGAGCGGCCGCGTGAAGCTTGACCGTCCCGTTGGCCGCCAGTTCACCCGCCCGGTCGACGATCGTTCGACGCTCGGCCTCGCTGAGCTGCTTGAACGACGCGCCACGCGCGACGAGCTCATGATTCTGCTTGGTGAAACGATCCACCGTTCGTTTCAAAAATGCCAGACGATTGACACCGTCCTCGAACACGACGCGGATACCCATCAACCCACGATTCCGCCACCGCCGAATCGTCTTCGTGCTGACTTCCAGCGCCTCCGCCACTCCCTGATGCGTCAGATACGGCTCGCCCAGCTCAGCCACCGTGACGCCGGCCTGCCTCGTGAGCAGCTCAGCCATCGTCACAAGGTCACTCATCAGCGCTTGTCCGGGGACGGAGTGCCCGGTGGTCGGCCCGCGCTTGTGGTATTTGGTGATGTGGAAACAGACGAACTCGTAGGGATACGCCCGATCCGGATCGATGATCTCCAGCAGGTGCTCGATGCCGTGCACCTGATCCACCCGAAGTCGCCGCGGTGATCGCGTCAACTGCTGGGCAAGATCGCCAACTTCATGATTGAAGAACTTTGGCACTGGCCGGTCCGTCCGCTCCGGTCTATGGATCACCCTCTTTGGGCGGGTACCCCCGTTCAACGTTGCAGGGTTCGATCTCCGACCGCCCGCTGCGGCTGGGCTCCTCGATCGCACCCGGTCAGGGCCGCTGTTTCGAGGGCTCTTCGCAACTCTCTATATTATCGCCCGGGTATGGCCGCCGGTCAACTGAGGATGGCTGAGCAAGACCGCAACGCCCCGGCATGCAGGCCGGGATTACAGTCACAACGAAGAATTGGTGATAGAGCGAGGCCAAACGGCGTTAGCTGCCATCCAGCTGACGCAATCTGCGCCGGAACGGCGCCGTCGACGATCGGTCCTCACGACCTTGAATCGCCTTCTGATACCCGTCAATGACGTCCTGGCGATAGCCGGCGTGGCCGAAGAGTGTCATGACATAGACCGTACTGGCCGCCTGGGCCGCCAACGTCCAATGCTCGTCCGCGTCGCGGTGGACTCGATCGAGGACTTGTCTGGCCTGGGAGATTTCATTGATGCCGGCATCGCGGGCCTCGGTGGCCTTCTCACGTTCGGCGTCGACGTCGACCTCGGCGATCGACAGCGCCTCGGCCACGGCGCCGAGAACCTCGGCGTTCTGAGAGTAGGCCGAGAAGCGATCATGGTAGAGCCAGGCCTTGGCGAGCCGGGCGTCGGCTTCCTGCGCAGCGATATGGGCCCCCATCCACCCATCGCGAAGCCTTGGTTGAAAGGCCGAGCGCTGGGCTGCGTCCTGGGCAAGTCCATCGGTCCGATCGCGTGCGTCGCTGATCCACTGCGCGGCGAACCGTGAGGCCTGTTGGGCCGTCCGGGCTGCCTGATCGAGGTCCGCGATGGCGGTATCTTCTGCTGCGAAGGCCTCTGACTCGAGCCGATTCAGTGCATCGTACAGTTCCGTGGCAACGTCCACGGCGCCGGCCCATTCGCGGTCCGCCTTGGCCTTGGCCTCCTGTCGCTCGGTCTTGACGCGCTGAAGTCGATCGATCGCACTGCGCAAATCGTCACCGACCCCGCGCCGGCCGTCGATGCGAGCCGCGACCACTTCTCGCTCTTTTTGATAGTGGGCCAGGCCGAACTCGACATCCGGCGCACCGCCGGATCGATCGGCGATGTAGCGGCCGTCGAGATACTCGCCGGGGCGGTCCATCCGCGCGTTGATGTACGCACCGACTTCGAGCGCACGAACCTCTCGCAGGGCCTGGCGATACATCCGATCCTGATCTTCGAGTTTTCCGCGGAAGGCGTCGACGGCATCCGGTTCGCCGAAGGTGATTCCCTCGGCTTTGAGTTGGTCGAGCGCCTGTCGAGCCTGTCCGGCTCGTGTGCGCGCGTCGTCGAGCCGCCCCTCCAGGTCCCGAATCGTTTCGTCGAACGAGGCTAGGGTCGCGGTCTCCTCTGCGTGGATCGCTTCAACATTGGCGGCTTCGCTTCGCAGACGGGATACTTCCGTGTCGATGTAGCCCGCCGGGTCAAGCGTGCGCAGCGAGGCCGTCGCCGTCAGGTCGGCCAGGAGCGCGACCAGCTCGCGGCGATAGTACTCGGCATCGCGACGCCTCAACCTGGCCCGCGTCCACTCCGCCAAGCCGGTATGGTAGAGGATCACCGCTTTGAGCCGATTCGCTTCGGCGTGCGATCGCGAGTTGGCGTCGCCGCTGGACTTGGAAAGCGCTTGCTCGACGGCCGCGAGTGCGTCAGTAAGATTCTGCTCGTTCTCAATCGCCAGCTGCGCTTGCCCGGCGAGACCCTCTCGAATCTGACCGGCGGGATTGCCCGAACTGACTCGACGGGGGGATGGCACGTCTCGCGACCAATCGGTCGGCGTGTAAGACTCCCAGGCGGCCTCCTGCGCGATCTGGTATTCCTCGGCCAATTCTTCGGACAGGTCGTCCGGGTCGATCCCGATCTCGTCGATGGACAATTGTTCAACGAGGAGGGACTTGTAGGCCAGGCCGGCGTCGTAGGCGTGAAGCAGCCGCCGCGCCCGCTCGAGCGCCAACGAGGCCTGCGCGTCGACCGATTGATCCGCGCCCCGAAGCATCGGAATCGACACCCAACCGGCGACGAGGAGCACCACCGTTGCCCCCCCCGCGACGACAGCGGCCATGTGTTTCTTGATGTCCACCCGGAACTCCTACTGGTCTTTCCGCGGGGTGCCGCCGGTTGGCGGCAGCGAATCCGCGATTCGTTCTTGGTGTGGCGATGCCACCCCTGCGATCCAGACCAGGATTCTAGGGGGATTATCGAGATTCTTCAAGCGAGCGAGCAGGGTCGGACAGGCCAAGGTGCAGGACCGTCTCGCCGGCTCATTCCGTGCGGGCGAAACAGCCGTTTTCGGGCAGATACCGGCGACGTAGTAACACTCCAGAGGTCAGCAACGCAAGGCACCGGAGGGGCGGAGGAATCGCCCTGATGGGCCGCCCGTCAACATAGAGCACACTGGCGAGATCATGCAGATCGTCATGGCGGATTCCTTATGCATGGCTCGCCTCGCGGCGGGAAAAGCAAACCTTCGCGGTGATGAGCAGCAGCAACGTCAGGCCGATCAGGCCCCAGTGGGAAACGGTCGGGATCGGCTGGGAGTGGCACAACTCACGATCCTCGTCGCAGTAGGCAGACCCGCACGGCGGCGAAGCCCATTGGCATCCAAGGACGACGTCGCAGGTTTCTTGGCCGTTGCACCACGTTCCATCACTGCAAATCGCGTCGTTGGGCGTGTTCGTGCAGGTCTGAGCGGATTCATCGCACACGTCGTCGGTACACCTGACGCCATCGTCGCACGGCACGAGGCCGGGCTGACAACCAAGAACGGGATCGCAGGTCTCCAGGCCGGTGCACCCTACACCATCGTCGCAAAGCGAATCGTCGGGCGTGTTGGTGCAACGCTGTGCCGCCAGATCGCAGATGTCCACCGTACAGCCCACGCCGTCTCCACAGAGAATGTTGTCGGCAAGATTCTCGCAGTGACCCTCGGGGTAGACGCC
>JAJDDV010000037.1 GCA_029260135.1 Phycisphaerae bacterium
TCGATGGCACGTACTGTCGCATCACCCCCCTGAATCCCCCCTTGGTAAGGGGGGAGCGACAGGCCAGAATGTGCATCAATAGGCACGTTACACGTTGGTGCCAATTGGTGAGCGGCGAGCGGTCCGCACAGCGGACCCTACCGGCCGGCCATGGAACGAAGCGTTGATGCCACGATTGTGGCACTCGGTCCGTCCCCCACCCTTGCTTCGCAAGAATGGGGCACCCGGCAGGCAGAGGGAACCCGGCGATCACGGGGTACCCGGGCACGGATCGAACCGGTGCGGTGGAGCATGGCTGGGTGTTTGCCATCGATGCCCTCCCAAGAAGACCTGCCTGCGGCGAATTCGAGCCCTGCAGCCGCGGTTTCTGGGCCGCTAGAGCAAGCTCTATTCAAGTGTAACGTCCTGAACGACCCGCACGCGGGAAACACGACACTCTCCCCGCGACGTTTGAACGTCACACGTTAAAGCATGATAGCGAAAGGGATGCTCCCCAACAAGGGAAAGTTCAGTTATTCTGCGAGGGTGCAGTGGCTGACTCACGAAATGTGCCATTCACTCGTGCCCAGGACGTGGCTCGGGCAGTGTGAGTGCGTGTGAAAGCCACCGGTCCTCCCCCGCCTCACTTGCAGGTAAGGGCAGTTACTTCTCGGTCTGGACGTCGAGGATTTCGAGCTTGATGGAGCCGATTTTGGTGATTAGAGGGAGGCTGAGATCGGCCAGGCCGGTGTTCTTGAGGGAGGAGGTCGCGAAGGCGATTCGCGTGGGGCTGCAGAGGTCGCCGCCCAGCGCGGCGTCAAAGTCGACCCACCGCCCGTCGAGATGGAATTGGGTCCACATGTGGTAACCGAAAACATCGCGCTGTCCGCCGAAGGACTCGACGTACGCCAATCCCACCACCACGCGCGAGGGCAGCCCCTGGATTCGACCCAGTGCAGCCAGGAGTACGCCGTGCTCGCTGCAGTCTCCTTCGCGTGTTCGACAGACTTCGCTGGCAGAGGCGAACCCGACGTTAAGACTCTTGTCGTGAACGAATTCGCTGACAAAGCGCCGGAGCTTTGTCGCCAGCTTATAGGGAGCGGTTTCCCCCCCCGCCGCCCGCTTGGCGACCTTGACCAACTCCAGATCGGAGGTGTTGATCAAGAGGTTGGACTTCAGGTATTCCGCCATGGCCGCGGACGCATTCGCGCGCACGACCTTCGCCGCCGACCGCGCGGGAGGATCCTGTCGTGTGACGACCAAGTCGATCGAGCCGTCGTCGCGCTTCGTGGCCTTCTGCATCCCGGTGTCGGGCAGCCCTCCCAGATCGCCGTCTTTCGCTTGGGGGCTGAGTCGATAGACCGCGCGACGGATACGTTTCGGATCGAGACGGCGCCCGGCTTTGACCACCGTGGACATGAAGATCTCCGGTGGTATGAAGTCGGCCACCGCAGAGGCCTGGTCGGCGACGATGATCTCCATATTGCCGAAACCCGGCGCCACGAGTTGCTGTTTGATGGGGTGCCCTGTCTTGTCCACCCAGGAGATGGACTCGAGCGAACCGAGCGGCGAAACCAGCGACGTGGTCACGCGTTGCCCTTTCTTCACCCGACCGCAACGGCTGAGCGTCTCCCAATCTCCGATCGTCGTGACCGCCTCCACGGCATCGTCGAGGCGAAGCTCCGGCGCGTAGGTTTTGAGGGTGTAGGTCAGCCCCGGTTTGAAGCCGCGTTTGAGGCTCTCGCGGTAGAGCCCCCAGGTCATCAGCGCCCCCTTGGGGTAGGTGAACTTCTGGGTCTGCTCCATGCCGAGCTGGGAGCTGGTAATGGTGACCTTTCCTTCAGCGACGCGCCCCCGCATCGAGGTTTTCATGACCGACATGTCCATGTCGGAGGAGAACGTGACCGGCGCGCCGTGAATGGTCTCGGTCGTGGCCTGGGTCATCTCGACCTTGATGAACTGACCGGCCCGACCGATCTGCATCATCATCGTCGTGTTCGTTTCAATCAGGTCGCCGTTTCGCGCCATGGAGGAGTGGGCGTATCCGACCTTTCCGCCGGCCATGTAGATCTCGGCCCAGTCGTCGATGAAACGACCGGATGGCGGATTGGTCAGGTCAATCGGTTTCGCGATCACCCGCGCCGCGAGGATGCCGGAAGCGAGAAGCGCGAGCGCGATCAGCGTCGTCGGCGCGGCGAGTTTCCGCGCGCTGACACGCGGTGATTGGACTCGAAGCACGGCGGTCAATGTCATTTTGAAAGCCCTCAGGAACACCCGATTACGAAGCAGCGGATCGTATCGTACTTATCGCCCGAACCACTGTCGCAATTTGTATAAAGTGGTGTCGCGTCCGGCCTTGGCGATCGAGTCGGTGAGGGGGATTTCTTTCGGACAGACCTTGACGCAGTTCTGGCTGTTTCCGCAATCGGCGATGCCGCCCGGACCGGTGAGTACGCCGAGCCGATCGTCGCGTTCGACACGTCCGGTGGGATGGAGGTTGAACAGAATGGCCTGGGAGATTGCGGCAGGGCCGATAAACCCGGTCTTGTCGCTGAACTGCGGGCAGGCTTCGACGCAGCAACCGCAGGTCATGCAGCGCGAGAGCGGATAGGCTTCTTCCTGTACCTGGGGCGCGAGGCGCGGACCGGCGCCGAGGTCGTAATAACCGTCGACATGGACCCAGGCTTTGACGCATTTGAGTGACTCGAACATCGCGTGTCGATCGACAACGAGATCTCGCACGACGGGGAACTTGGTCATGGGTCGGACTTCGATAGCGTCGGGCGATTCTTCGAGGAGGGCATCGACCAAAGCGGAGCAGGCCTGGCGGACGCGACCGTTGATGACCATGGTACAAGCGCCGCAGACTTCCTCGAGACAGCAGGAGTCAAACGCGACGGGAACCGTCGGCTGCTTTTCGGTGGTCACCGGATCAGCGGCGATGCGCTGAAAGACGGTGGTCATGTTCATGCCGTCTTCGTAGTCGACGTTGAACGTTTCCCAGTGCGAGCCGCTGTTGGGGTCGGCCTGTCGCAGGATTCTGACTTTGAACGATTTCGACATCGACAGTCCTCAGGTTGCGTGGACCTCACCGATTGCATCGGATCCACAAAGCGAGCGTCTACTAGGCGCTCGATCCTCCCGCGGCCGAAGCGACCGCCTTGGGTGGTTCGTTCGACGCGTCGCGACTCATTTCCGCCCAAACCTCACCGATGATCTCGGCCCCGGTCAGCCCGTAGGTTCGTGGCCGCGGCGGGATCAGGCTCGTGTCCACTTCCTCATAAGAGAACTCAGGACCTTGCGGCGTATACCGTGCCCTTGTGGTCTTGAGCCATTGTTCGTTTTTCTTTTTGAACGCCTGACACCACGCCTGCGCCTGTCGGCGAAGCTCAGCCGGGTCTTGGGCATCGGGCGCGGGGATTCCGAACTCGGGTTTGAAGTGGGCGCCACGACATTCGTCGCGTTTCAGCGCCCCCTCGGCCATGACGCGCGCCATGAGAATCATGTCGCCCAGCGCGCGGGCGAAGCTGAAGTTCTGGTTGGTCCAGTTCGATCGATCGGAGAGCGAAATCCGATCGAATCGAGATTTGAACTCTTCGATCTTCTCGAGGAGCGCCGCGAGGTCCTTGTTGTTGCGGACGACGGTACACTGTCGCGTCATCCAATCGCCGAGTTCCAACTGAAGGGTGTAGGGGTTCTCGTCGCCCTGGTTTTTGATGAGGCTGTCCATCTGCTCTTGATGGATTGTCGCCGCACCCTCAAACATCGAGGCGGCCTGGTCGGCGGCGGCGCCGTTGGCGAGTGAATTCAGTCGGTTCTCGATGGAGGGGGCGACGATCAGACCGGAGAAGATGCAGCTCAGCAGCGAGTTTGCACCGAGGCGGTTTCCGCCGTGGAACTGGTAGTCGGCCTCGCCGATGACGAAGAGCCCGGGCACGTTGCTGTGCTGGTTCCGCGTGGAGCCGAGCACGAGCCCGCCGGTGGTTTCGTTTTTCTCGAAGTCGATCCAGAGCCCCCCCATCGAGTAGTGAACGCCGGGGAAGATCTTCATGGGTACGACGCGAGGATCGGCGCCTTGGAACTTCTCGTAGATTTCGAGGATACCGTCGAGCTTCTTGTGGGTGTCGGCGGGCAGCTCGCTCACATCGAGGTAGACGCACATGCGGCCACTCTCGACGCTGAGCCCCTGCGTAACGCAGACGTCGAAGATCTCGCGGGTGGCGATGTCGCGCGGGACGAGGTTGCCGTAGGCGGGGTATCGCTCTTCAAGGAAGTAGTAGCGTTCGCCGGGCGGGATCGACGTTGGGTCGCGGTCGTCCTGGGGACGCCGTGGGACCCAGACTCGGCCACCCTCGCCGCGGGCGCTTTCGCTCATCAGGCGCAGCTTGTCGGTGCCGGGGATGGCGGTCGGGTGAACTTGAACGAACTCGCCGTTGGCGTAGTCGACGCCGGCCATGTAGGCGCGGGCGGCCGCCCCACCGGTGCAGATCATCGACATCGTACTGCGACCGAAGATCAGACCGTTTCCGCCCGTGGCGAGTACGACGGCGTCCGACGGGAAGGAACGGATCTCCATCGAGAACATGTCTTGGGCGACGACACCGCGGCAGTCTCCGCGATCATCGATGATCGGCCCGAGGAATTCCCAGTATTCGTACTTGTCGACGAGCCCTTCCGCCTCCCATCGGCGAACCTGCTCGTCGAGGGCGTAGATCATCTGCTGCCCGGTTGTCGCGCCGGCGAACGCGGTTCGCTTGTAGAGGGTACCGCCGAAGCGTCGCTGATCGCGGAAGCCTTCGGCCGTGCGGTTGAAGGGGACGCCAAGTCGGTCGAGCAGGTCGACGACGCGGGGAGCCCAGTCGCACATTTCTTTGACGGGCGGTTGATGCTGGAGGAAGTCACCACCGTAGACGGTGTCGTCGAAGTGTTTCCACTCGTTGTCACCCTGCTGGCGCGTGTAATCGTTGACGGAGTTGATGCCGCCCTGAGCGCAGACGCTGTGCGAGCGCTTGACGGGAACCATGCTGATGAGGGCGACGTGGATGCCGGCCTCTGCGAGTTTCATGGAGGCGGCCAATCCGGCGAGCCCACCTCCTACGACTACGACTTGTTGATTCGCCATGGTCTACTTTCAAACCTCGACATTCGCCGGTGCCGGCGCGAGGACCGGCGCCCCCTAGGGCGCGTGTGTCGCGGCGGTGACGCCGTGCCCGGACGACGCCGTCGCATCTACGTTGAACGTTCGAAATCCACTGAGTGCGCCGATTCCCACCAAGGCCAGAACGACGCCGAAGACGGCACAGACGTAACCCGAAACGCGTTGCGAAGCCGGGCGGATCGTGATGCCCCAGGTGATCAGCATGGTCCAGATGCCGTTGGCGAGGTGGAAGACGCTGGCCACCACACCGAGGAAGTAGATGGGTGCGATCCACCATGCCGCCTGGATCGCCGTCGCGGTGGTCACCGCGGCTGCGGGTTCACCCGCTTTTGTGTGCAGCTCAAAGTGACCTGCACCGAGGGGTTTGCCGAACCAGTGCATGTGCCACACATGGTAAAGGATGAACACAAAGGCGAAGACGCCGGTGATGCGCTGGAGGGTGAATCGGATGTTGGGACCGTGCGTGTAGCTTGATGCGTTTGGGCTGCTGGAGAGCCAGATCTTCACGCCGAGGATGGCGTGGAAGAACAGCGGGATGAAGATGCCGACGATTTCAACGGGAACGAGCATCGGCCCGAGTGCGCCGTGCAAGCGGTCGATCGCTTTTTGGAATTCGGCGCCCGGCTGCCCCGGCCAGAGAATCGCCGAGTTGGCGACCAGGTGGAAGCAGAGGAAGACGCCGACGGGGATCAGACCGCAAAGCGAGTGCAGCCGGCGGATGAGGAAGTAGTACTTCGCGTCGAGTCCCGGAGACTGAGATTGGGCTTCCACCGCAGCGAACTCCGTTGAGCGCAAGAGAAACCGGGTCGCATCGATGCGGGGACATTGAGCGCCATCGTCCCCGGCATGCACGCCGACCGCGCGGATTATACGATCCCCTATCCGTGTGGCAATCGGCGTGCCGTCCAAATGACGGTCACCTCGCCCAGATTGCCACGGTCTTGCGTTGAGGATGCGGACCTTCGAGATTCGGTGTGATGCTCCAACGCTCGCTGAGTGGTTGACCGGGCGGTGGGAGCGACCTATCCTCAGCAGCCGCCATGCGAAGCCGAGCGATCGCGCCCCACAGGTACGTGAAATGACCCACCCGACATCGACCAGCGCAAGACCCGGCGTCGTCGCTCATCCGCTCAGCGGGTGGGTCTATCGCGTCGAAGCCGCGGCCCCGCGGCGGGCGCGCGGAATGGCTGCCATCGTTCTTCTTGGCGGGATGGGGTTGCTGACGGCCGCGGCCTGGGTAACGCCGGACGGATCGGGTCATGGAACGCATCGGCAGCTCAATCAGCCACCGTGCCTTGCGATCACGCTTCTCGGTTATCCGTGCCCGACGTGCGGTATGACGACGGCGTTTGCTCATACCGTACGCGGGGAGCTGGGCTCGGCGTTTCTGGCCCAGCCGGCAGGACTACTTCTGGCGCTCGCCACCGTGACGGCGGTGGTGTTATCGCTTACGGTCCTGGCGACGGGTAGAGTCTGGGCAGTCAACTGGTACAGGGTCTCACCGCTGGGCGTTACGATCGCGGTGCTGGCGGTCGTCGTGGCCGGCTGGGCGTTCAAGGTGACGTTGGGTCTGCTGTCGGGGCGCCTTCCGGTGGGCGCCTAGGCCAAACTCTATTCAGGTGTAGCGTCTTGAACGAGTCCGCACGCAGGAAACAGGCTGCTTTGCCGGCTACACGCGAGCGTGACGTGCTGCAGGCGAGATGAGGAGACGAAGATGATGCCGCCGATATCCGTTCGTTGCTTGTTGCCCGCGGCGCTCTTGCTGCTCTGTTCGTGCCGGATGCTGACGCCGCTGGTGTTCGTCGGCGAGCAAAAGCGGAACGTGGCTCCGGAACTCGACAAGCTTCCGAACGCGCGAGTGGCGGTGCTGGTGTGGACCGATCCATCGACGCTGTTTGATTACCCACACGCGCGGTTCGAGCTGGCCAGCTACATCGGCAGCGAGCTCTTCAACAAGATGGCGGAGCGGAAGCTCAACACCGAGGTGGTCGATCCGCGTGACGTCGAAGACTTCATCCAAAAGGATCTCGACGCGCGGATCAACCCGCGTGCGGTGGGAAAGGCGTTTGAGGCCGGGTACGTGGTCTACATCGAAGTTCTTCGGTTCCAAATGCGAGATGCTCAGCATCCGCAGTTTTTGCGCGGACACATCGAGGCGTCGGTGTCGGTGCATGATATCGGGGCCGACCCGGACAAGCTGCGGCGGTACGAACTTGCCCCGATTGCGTGTCACTACCCCGACGGCGCACCGATCACGCTGACGGCCACCAACTCGCCGCTCGTTCGCGAAATGACATATCGCAAGTTCGCCGAACTCGTGGCGCGGAAGTTCTATGAGCACACGATTGAAGAGTAGACGATCGGCCGAGTCGAGCGCTGCGCGGTATGCGCGCCTGGTTGCGGCACTCCCGCTGGCGTGGATCGCGGGGTGCGGTTATTCGCAGGGTGAGTTACTCTTTGTGCTCGGGATGGGTCGAGGCGCCAAGGTCGAGGCGAAGTTCCAACTGACCGAGGAGCCGATCCTGATCCTGATCGATGACGCGTCGCAGCGCGTCGATTGGCCGGCCGCCCCGCGTTATCTTCTCGATCATCTGAGCCAGGAGCTTCTTCGAAACAACGCGGCACGAAGAATCGTCCCGCCCGAAACTGCGGCGCAGCTTCGGCAGACGGTACCCGAGTTCGAGAAACGCGGCGCGCGCGAGGTCGGAAAGCTGGCGGGTGCCGACCAGGTCCTCTGGATCGAGGTGCAGAGCTTCCACGCGGACGAGCTGATTCAAGAGGCGATGGAGGCTGCCCACTTCGTCGTCACGATCAAGGTGCTCAATGTCGGGGAGAAGCGCCGTTCCCGGGTGCGTGTTTGGCCTGTCAGCCCGGCGGGTCATCGCGTGGCGGTTTCGCTCGCGGGGAGCGAAGTCGCCATCGCCAAGACGAAGGACGGGATATCGAGGAAGCTCGCCGAGTCTCTGGCATTCAAGATCGGCAGACTGTTTTACGACCACCGCCTGGGCGAATTCGAACGGTCACCATGACGCACGTCGGTCACCTGTTCGACGCATCGGCTGGTTGGGAGCAGCGCATCGGCGTGAACCAGCTTCTCGATCGGCTGCCCAAAGACCGGTACGAGCATCGTCTGGCGACGGTCGATCCGAAGACACGATCGCGTCTGGGCTCGCTGCTGCAATCGGTGGAGGTTGTCCGTCCTGTTTTGGGCCTGACCGCCCTGGCGGGCCCTGCGGTCAAGCGGTTCGCTGCGGACGGCGCGACCGAGTTGATTCACGCCTGGGGAGTGAGGGCGGCGGTGGCGGCGCGAACGGTCATGGATCGCCCGCTGGTTCTCGAACTGTTCGACCCGTGCATCGCGGTACACGAGATCAAACGCATCCGCACGCTCGCCGCGTCGGGTCCGTTCGCCGCGGTCTGCAGTTGCGAGATCGTTCGGCGACGCCTGCTCGAAGGGGGTCTCGCCCCCCACTTGGCCGTCGTGATCCGCCCCGGCGTGGACTTCGGCTTGATCAACCAGACGCAGCGAAGTCCATTCCGAGAGCAACTCGGCGTGAACGGTGACAGACTTCTGGCACTCGTGCCGCACCCCGTCACGCGGACCGGCGGTCAGGCCGAAGCGTATTGGGCGCTCTCGCTGCGAAACTCGATACGCAACGATGTCCGCGTGATCGTCCCCGGTCACAACCAGGAGGTGCAGCGCATCGAGCGGCTCGCCGCGAACATCCCGGGGCCGTCGGCGCTGGTGACGACCGGTCACCGGTACCCTTTCGAGCAACTTGTCGCGGTTTCCGACGTGCTGCTGGTCACACCGCGGGGCGACCTTTCGACCACCTCGATCGCGTGGGCGATGGCGGCCGGCGTCCCCGTCGTCGCAGCGGCCGTCTACTCGGTCGCTGAGTTGATCTCCAGTCGCGTCAACGGCCTGCTGTTCAAGCAAACGCCCGACCGGAGCATGTCCGCCACAATCCTACGACTGTTGGAGGATCGCCCGGCCCAGTCCAAGGCGGCGGAGACTGCTCGCGGTCAAGCCTATGAAGTCTTCGGTATCCGACGCTATGTCGAGCAACACATGAGGTTGTACGAGAATCTCCTCGCCGGCGCCGAACCGGGCGAGGGTCTCATCGACTCCGCCATTGTAGCGTAGGGAGCGAACCGCTGCTTGAGCCTCAGGAGCGCGCAGGGCGAGGGGCGAATCTCAGCATGGCTTCTTACGCGAGGCCCGCAACAGCGGCTGATAGGTCTTGGTCAGATCACGGAGCTTTTCGCGGAGCAGTTCGTCTTTTCCCGTGTAGGGTCGCGGCGCACGGGCGAGTTCGACAAACCACTTGACCACGTTGTCGAAGTCGTCGAGGTCGATGTACTCCGGGCCGAGCTTGCCGCGTTTGGCGTTGACGTTGTGGTAATTGCCCAGTGCGACGCAGAGACCCGTGGCGTCGTAGCCGAGCGTGCAATAGGCCGACGACTCGCACGTGCCGCCGTCCATCAGCTTGCGCTGATAGCGGAACGACGAGTCGGCCTTTTCGAGATCGCGCGCAATCGCGTGACAGTGCGCTGTCACTTCCGACGTGAACGTCGTCGCACGATCACCCACGCGCAAGATCGGCCCCTCCCCCATCCGCGCGTGGGGCAACTCGGAACTCGTCTCCATCGCGACGATGTAGCATTTCGAAGGCACCGTCTTCAAACGGCAGGCGGCCATCGCACCGATGAACCCGACCTCCTCGGCCCGCGTGAAGAGGAAATATCCGTCGCAGCTCGCGCGACCGCGAGAGAGTTCGTCGATCGCGCAAAGCATGGCCGCCACGCCGGCGAGGTCGTCGCACGCGCGGGCGTAGACCCGCGACCCGCGAATGACCGGATCGCCAAAGTCCCACATGGCCAGCGTTCCGCGCGGGATCGCACGGGGCACATCGATGAGGGCCGTTTCGACGCGATCCTGATCGTTGAGCCGCTTGGTCTTGATCGATCGCACCCGGCCGCGGACCCACCCGCCGTCGAGATAGAACCTCACGCCGCTTCCGACGAAGTACTCTTTGGGCACGCCGCCGCGCCAGGCCGCGCGAACGCGCCCCTTCGACGCCATCGATTGCGCGACAAAGCCCGGATGATCGAGGTGCGCCGTCAGGCAGACCGGACGGGCGACGCGACGCGTTCCCCGGCGCACACGCACGAGCATGTTGCCTTCGGTGTCGCTCGATACCGTCAGACCGGTTCGCCGCGCACAGAATTCTTCAAGGAACTCGACAGCATGATGCTCGGCAAACGGAGCCGTCGGCAGGCTCAAAGTATCGAGCAGAATCTTCCGCCGTATTGAGGGTGTGGTCTTGCAGGCCATGACTTCTTGTCCTTCGTGAATCCACCGGTCCAAGAACGGGCGCTGCACCGCCCCCGAACCTCCGGGAATCACGGGCATCGCCTATTTGTAGTGTGCCGCCAACGCGTCGATCGCGTGGTCCAACGCATGGACGAATGCGAGGTTGGCGTTCTGCTTCGCCTTCATGGCCGCCACCATGACCGCATGATGGTCAGCCAACTTCTTGAGATATGCATCATACCCGGGCGCCGTGGATTTTACAGGCTTGACCTTCTGCGTCAGAAAATACGCCGAGACGACGTCGATGATGTGCGTGGCGTGCTGCTCTTTCGTGGCGACCCAGCGGGCGGCCTGGTTGAACGCCTGGGCCTCGTGGCTTCCGGCCAGTTCGAGAATCTGGTCCGTGGCCTTGGCGATGGTCTTGGCGTCCTCACGCAAACGCGTGATCCGCGCCGCGTCGTCGTAGATGCCACACGGCACTTGGCAGTGCGCTTCCGTCCGTTCGTTGTGCGTCGTCCAGAGAAAGACCGACGCGGCTGCCATCAATCCGATCAAAGAAACACGCGTAATCA
Source organism: Phycisphaerae bacterium (assembly GCA_029260135.1). Lineage (GTDB taxonomy): Bacteria > Planctomycetota > Phycisphaerae > UBA1845 > UBA1845 > OFTM174. Next base: position 11,027 of record JAJDDV010000037.1, read on the forward strand.
TTTTGCGATGCATCGTCGCTCTCCTTGTCGTTCGATTCCCGAGGATTCGGTGTGCTCAGCCAAAGTCCACCCGGACAAGGCCCGAATACTTTGGGGCGATTCTCCGGCGTGGAGAGGCTCTGTCAATGAAGGGCCGCAGAGGTGTTCGCCACCGCGGCGCGCCGTTCACATCCCGAAGAACTGCTCGGTGTTGCGGTGGGTCTGTTCGACGAATGCTTCGTAAGTAATGCCGCGAAGCTCGGCGAGGAAGCGCGCGGTGTGCGCGACATGGGCCGGTTCGTTGGGGTGTTTGCCGCGAACGGGGACCGGCGAGAGATAGGGTGAATCCGTCTCGATCATCAGTTCATCGGCCGGGTACCGTTGTGCAATCTCCGCCAGCCACGTCGATTTCTTGAACGTCACGATCCCCGTAAAGGAGATGCGCCACCCGTGCTCAGCGATCCGCGCGGCCTCTTCGCCGGTGCCCGTGAAGCAGTGGAAGACGACCGGCTGATACGCAAACCCCTGGTCGATCAGGATCGCGATGACATCGCCGAGCGCTTCGCGGCAATGGACGATCAGCGGTTTGCCGAGCGGTTTGGCCAGCGCAAGCTGCGCCGAGAAGACCGATCGCTGGACTTCGCGGTCCGCAAAGTCGTAGTGATAATCGAGTCCCATTTCGCCCGTCGCAACGATCGACGGATCGGTCCACAGTTCCGCCATGGCGCGGATGTCCTCCTCGCTGACGCTCCCGGCCTCGTGCGGGTGAAACGCCGCGGCGGCGAAGACCTGCCCCGCATATTGCCTGGCCAATCCTACGGTGCGGAGGGCATGTTGCAGATCGGTACCGATCGTAAGAACCTTGTCGACGCCGGCCTCTTTGGCGCGATTCAGAACGTCATCGACCTGGTCGTAGAGTCCCTCGAAGCTCAGATGGGCGTGTGAATCAATCAACCCGGTCATGACGGACACTCAACGAACAGCCGGCAACACGAAAAAGCGAACAACGATGATCCGGTTAGCCTCGGCGCGCCTGATAGGCGTCTGGAAAGTGCTCGACGCGCGGCGTCTTGTTCGGCGGCCACAAGATGGTCACAAAGTCAAAACGACAGGGTCGATGTTGCGAGGCGGTCTTCACGAGATAGCAGCGTGCGGCGTTCTCGACCCTGCGCCACTGCGCGGCCGATACGGTTTCCTGCGTATCCTGCGCAGAATCGCCCGATCGCGTTTTGACCTCGACGAAGACGATCGTATCGGCGTGACGGCAGATGAGGTCGATCTCACCGGCCGCGCATCGGTAGTTTCGAACGAGCACCCGGTAGCGACGCCGCTTCAGAAATCGCGCCGCGACCCGTTCGCCGCGGAGTCCCAGCCGGTGCGCCGGATCACGCCACCGCGTCAGCCAGCTGGGGCTTTGGAGCCTCTTTCTTATGGACGCGAAGCTCACGGACCTTGCGAGCCTTCCCGATCCGCTTGCGGAGGTAGTACAACTTCACGCGGCGGACCTTGCCACGGCGACGCACCTTGACGCCGACTACGTTCGGCGAGTGAATGAGGAACGTCCGCTCGACGCCTTCATCGCCCACCAGGCGGCGCACGGTGAACACCTCGTTCAATCCCGCGCCTCTCTGCGCGATCACGGTGCCGTTGTAGACCTGGATACGCTCCTTGTCGCCCTCGACAATCTTGCACCGAACGTCCACCGTATCGCCCACGTTGAACTCGGGAAGCGTTTTCTTGAGATGGGGCTTCTCCACTAGCTCGATTAACGGTTGTCTCATCACGCTGCTCCCGAGAATCATGGGGTCAGGTCGACGACCCCACTCCGTTCAACAAATCCGGGCGGCGATGCTTCGTCCGTGCAATCGCCTGCTCTCGCCGCCAGGCCTCTATCTTGCCGTGGTCTCCCGACAACAGAACGTCGGGGACTTCCATGCCGCGATACGCGCGAGGTCGCGTGTATTGCGGATACTCCAACAATCCGTCCGTGAACGAATCCTCCGCCGCCGACCGCTCGTGACCGAGGGCACCAGGCAGCAACCGAACCAACGCGTCGATCATCACCATCGCCGCCGGCTCACCGCCGGAGAGCACATAGTCGCCGATCGAGATCTCTCTGGCGTCGATCCCGGTTCGGATCCGCTCGTCAAACCCTTCATAATGCCCGCAAAGAACCACGAGCCAGGGTCTCGCACTCAACTCGGTCACGACCGCCTGGGTCAACCGCTGCCCTTGCGGCGTCAGTAAAATGCGCGTCGGTTCACCTTCCCGCCGCGACTCTACATGATGGAGTGCATCAAAGACGGGATGGCACATGAGCACCATCCCCGGACCGCCACCAAAGGGCCGATCATCAACGCTTCGGTGTTTGTCCTGCGCAAAATCGCGATACGACACACAGTCGACCGTGACGATATCGGCTTCCCTCGCCCGCCCCACGATACTTGTCTCCAAGTACGTAGCGAACAGCTCCGGAAACAACGTCAAGACGTCGACATGCATCGGTCACGAACCTCATGCTTGGCCTGAACCCTCGCCGACACCGTGCTTGGCCAGCAACTGACGAATCGTGTCACTCGGCTGTGCGCCGACGCTCAGCCAATAGGCAATCCGTTCCCGATTCACGTTGAGTTGCTGCGCTTCGTTCGGCGCCAGGGGGTCGTAAAGGCCCAACTCCTCGATGACCCGGCTGTCGCGCGCGCGCCGCTTATCCATCGCCGCCACGCGATACGACGGGCGATGCCGACGTCCGGTTCGTTTCAGCCTGATCCGTACACTCATCCTGATCTCCTCGTTCCACACGCCCGCCTCGGCGGGACTCGCCACCCGACCTGCGGGCAGACCTAGAGCCCGGTAAGTATAGCCCGCGACGGGTGGAACACAAGCGCCCAACCACACGCATTCACTTTTCACTGCAGAAACAGCGCACCACGGCTGCGCTGTGCGATGATCGAACTACGCCTAAAAAGAAAGCACCGCTCACCCGAGGGCGAAACGGTGCTTTCCGGAGGGGAAAGAAGCCAGGTACTTATTCGATCCAGTCTATCGGCCAACCTCCGGGATTATATTCTTGCCGCCGACGCGGCACGGCTCACGACACCAACAAACATACAAAACCTCACGCCGCCGTCCCTATCGGCCAAACAAGCGCCGCAGCTTTGCTCCTTCATTAAAATAATTCTACCGGCACAACCGGAAAAGTCAGCATTCCCAGCCGATTTTAAGGAAAATATCGGTCCTTTTAGCATTTCGAAAACCCGCATGCGTCACAAGCCACGCAACCTTCGCTGAAACGGAGCGAATTCTGGCAATCTGGGCAAAGAACCTTGTACTGGGCGTGCTGCCACTGCGGGTTCATCGCATCAAGGCGATTCGGAACCGCCGCCCGCGATGCGCCGCCGCTGCTCTTTCGACCGTTTCCGTTCCCGCTGCGATGGTGTCCGTTTCCGTCGCCCCCCGGAACCCGGACCTCCGAGTTGAGATCCTTTCCACCCGTCAGCAGCGAAATCAGGCCACACTCGCCCTTGGTCTCCAGGTACTTACGAAGCCCCCGAGCCAATCCGTCACCCAAACTCATAATTCGGCCTTCCTTCGTGTGCACCTGAAGGCTCGAACCGATCGAGTGAAGCTGACGGATCACATGGTCCAACGTCCCGCCGGACCGCAACCAGAGACTAATCATCCGGCAGATCGCCTCGAGATCGCTGTTGGCCAGGTCGCCGCCCTTTCCGAGCTGGGCGAAGACCTCGAGTTCCCGCTCGGTCAGCGGATCGACCGTGATGTTGATGTGCATGTTCCCGAACGGTGTCATCTGCCGAACGCGAATCCCGCTTTGAATCTCCGGCAACACCGCCGGTTCCAGCGGACGTGGCGGGGCGTCCTCGACCGTGCGCTTCCCCGCTTCGGCGCTGCTCTTGTCGCTGCTCTTGTCGCTGCTCTTCAACGCCATCGGCTGATGCTGGCGACACCCGTTTCGATAGACCGTCACGCCCTTGCAGCGAAGCTCGTACGCCAATCGGTAGATGTTCTCGACGTCGTCGACCGTCGCGGTCTCGTGGAAGTTGATCGTCTTGGAGATCGACGAGTCGCAGTGCTTTTGAAAAGCAGCTTGCATGCGCATATGCCATTCGGGTGGAACGTCATGAGCACAGACAAACACGCTGCGGACGTTCTCCGGAACATCGTCCAGAGAAGCGAGGGTGCCGTCCGTGGCAAGCTGCTCCATCAAGCCCTCGCTAAAAAACCCTTCTTCTTTCGCGATGCCCTCGAAGATCGGATTGACCTCGATCATCGGGCCTTGGCCTTCGTTTTGACCCTGAAGAACGTTCCGCTGGAACGCCAGGCTGTACAACGGTTCCACACCGCACGAACAACCGGTGATGATGCTGATCGTTCCGGTCGGCGCGACGGTCGTGCACGTCGCGTTGCGCATCGGTCGATGATACCGCGTGTCCCAGATGCTCCCCTTCCAATTCCGAAACGAACCGCGCTCAGCCGCCAGCTTTTCGCTGTAGCGGTGCGATTCTTCATCCACGAACCGCATGAACCGCTCCCCCCACTCGACGCCCTTCTCGCTGCTGTAAGGAACGCCAAGCTTGAACAGTGCGTCGGCAAAGCCCATGATTCCCAGTCCGATCTTGCGATTGGCCTTACAAATCGCGTCGATCTGGGGCAACGGGTATTTGTTGACGTCGATGACGTTGTCGAGGTATCGCGTGGAGGCGTGAACGGTCTCGCGAAGCCCCTCCCAGTCCACCTCCGGCTCACCGGTCGCGTCTTGCCGAACGAAAATCGCGAGATTGATACTTCCCAGATTGCACGCCTCATACGGTAACAGGGGCTGCTCGCCGCAGGGGTTGGTCGCCTCCATACGACCCAGGTGCGGGGTCGGATTGGCTTCGTTGATCCGATCGATGAACGCCACGCCCGGCTCGCCGGTCGCATGGGCGTTTTCGATGATAATGTTCCAAATGTCGCGCCGCGTGAAGAACTGCCCTTCCGGGGCCGTGCGATCGGCCTCGAGCGGAACGAGCGAACGAATATTGTACTCCCAGATGTCCAGGTCCTTGGGCAGCACGAACCGTTCGTTCGTGCGAGGGTTCACGACGACGTGCGCGCCGTCCGGGGCATTGCGATAGGCCTCCATCCACGCATCCGTGATCTTCACGGAGATGTTATAATTGGTGAACTGCTCGAGATCCTGCTTGGCATGAAGGAACTTCAGAATGTCGGGGTGATGGATGTTCATCATCCCCATGTTGGCGCCGCGACGAAACGCACCTTGCTGAATCGCGTTCGTCGCCTCACTGAACGCTCGCCAGAACGAGATCGGACCGCTCGTCGTGCCGCCCGAGCTGCTGATATAGTCGCCGGTGGGGCGCAGTTCGTCGAAGGCAAAGCCGGTTCCGCCGCCGGCTTTCTGAATCAATGCGGTGTGTTTGATGGAATCGAAAATCTCGTCGATGCTGTCGCCGACGGGAAGCACGAAGCACGCACTGAGCATGCCCATCTTCCGCCCGGCGTTCATCAGCGTCGGGCTGTTGGGCATGAACCGTCGATCGACCATCAACGAGAAGAACCGCTGCTCCCACTCGCTGCGGTTTCCCGTGTCGGGGTCATACAACAACTCGGCATCGGCAATAGCGCCGGCCACGCGCCGAAACAGGTCGCTCGGCGTTTCCGTTACCTGGCCTTGCTCGTCCTTCTTGAGGTACCGCGCGCGAAGAACGCGCAGGGCATTCTCCGGAAGCCGACAATCCGCTGTTCCCGCATCATCCTTGACCGCAAGACCCCGATCACTCAACACCGTATCCGCCATCGCTCTACCACACCTCCACCGGCTCATTGCCTCAACCTAATCTGCCCGATGTCGCCGACCTCCGCCGCGCCCCACGCCATGGACGGCGGGCCTCCTCCCTGAAACCCGCGACGGAAGAACGTGTCGTTCGCCTCCGCAGCCAGGCGCCGCTACAGAAGTGCGGCACACATCGACAGGGCCATTCGCAAAAGACGCCCCATAAGGGCAAAATGAAGTCTATCCCACATATCGCGGGTCGTCAAGCAAAATGCGCTATATGTGGTGGTTCATTTCTGATCAAACGGCGCAGTTTTCGCGCGTTCGCGCAACGTCATACGAGCACCGGGGTTATCGGAACGGTCCCCAAGCACCTCACATGTCAGGTCCGAAAAACTCACGTTTCCCGACCGAACTCGGGCGCCTCTCCACCTCGCCCCGCCCTCCCTGTCCACCGGTCGGGGTTTGACGGACGGCAAGACCGCCCCGATAGTCGCCTGGTCGCCAAAACTTCGGGAACCACGATGAACACCAAGACAACAACCTTAACCATAAAGCAACCTTTCTCTCTCAAGGCCACCGCCTTGAGCCATGGCTGGCACGAATGCGCCCCGATGAGCTGGTGCGAGGGCGGCCGATGCTTCCAGGTGATCGAGCGCGAGGCCAAGCGTGTCTACCGCGTGTCGGTGACGGAGCGTGCACGCCGTCCGGCGACCGTCCAGCTTGCGGTTTCCGTTGAAGGCCACGACGTAAAGGACACCATCGTGGCGGATATCACAGCGCGCCTCCACAGCACCCTTGGGCTTGACTCGGATCTGACGGAATTCCACGCGATCTGTGCCGACCATCCGACGCTGCACGTGGTTCCCAAGATCGGCGCAGGGCGCGGGCTGCGGTCGGCGTCGATGACGGAAAACGTCGTCAAGGCGCTTTGCGCGACAAACGTCAACTGGACACAGGCCGTGAAGATGATTAATCGGATCGGGCAACTCGGACCGCCGTTGCCGCATTTCGTCAACTTGAACGCCTGGCCGGCGCCGCGCGAGATCCTCCGTGCGGGCGAGCGATACCTCAAGGAGGTCTGCCGCGTCGGGTATCGGGCCGAGTCGATCCTGGAATTCTGTCGTGACGTTTGCGACGGGCGTGTGGATCCGGAGGAGCTGGATGCGCGGGCTGCGTCGCCCGAGGTCACGAGTGACGAGATCCTGGCGCGCCTTCGCGCCATTCGTGGGATCGGGCCTTCCAGCGCGAACTATCTGCTGTCGTTTCTCGGCCGCCATGACAGGCTTTCCATCGACAGCGCGACGGTGGCGCATGTCGCTCGAACCCATACGAAGGGGCGCAAGCCATCGAACGGTCAGATCGAGAAGATCTACGCAAAGTTCGGGCGGTGGAAGAACAAGTGCTGGTGGTATGAGCACTGGCTGACCTGGGAGACAGGGAAGCAGATCGTGCGGGAGGCGGGGCTTGACGGCACGGTGGCGAAAGGACCGAGGAAGTAGAACCATGACCGAACACCTGATTTTTCTTTCCGTTCCAGGCCTGCGTCTTGGAGATGTCGATCGAGAGAAGACGCCCACGCTGCACGGGTGGGCGCACGACGGCGCGTTCGCGCGACTTCAGCCGACGTTCCCGTGTGTGACGTCGTGCGTTCAGGCGTCGATGTGGACCGGTGCGCCCCCCGGTCAGCACGGCGTGATCGCCAACGGGTGCTACCATCGCGATCGCCGCGAGGTCGAGTTCTGGGTCGGGCGCAACGGCGTCATCGCGGGCGAACAGGTCTGGAACGCGATCCGCGCGAAGCAGCCGGAGTTCACGTCGGCGGCGTGGCATGCGCAGAACATCAAGGACGCGGGGGCGGACTTCATCGTGACGCCGGCGCCGATCCACGAGCCGGACGGATCGATGAAGCTCTGGTGCTACTCGAAGCCGGATGGGCTCTATGAAGAGATGCTCGGGCAGCTCGGCCACTTTCCGTTGCAGCATTATTGGGGACCGATGGCGGGGATCGAATCGACACGTTGGATCCTGAGGGCGGCGTATTGGCTGCTCGAAGAGCAGGCGCCGAACTTCCACTGGATCTACCTCCCTCAACTGGACTACGCGTCGCAGATGTACGGTCCCAATAGCATCGAGTCGCGCGCCGCGCTTATTGAGCTCGATCTGGAGCTGGCGGAGTTTGCAGCGGACGTAGCCAACGGACCGCTCGGCGAGGATGTCGTCTATCTCGCTGCGGGCGAGTATGCCATGACGGATGTCAGCGGGGTCGTGTACCCCAATCGCATGCTTCGCAAGGCTGGGTTGTTGAAGACTCGCGAGGAAGGCGGGTGCGAGCACATCGACTTCGAAAGGAGCACCGCGTTCGCGATGGTCGATCACCAGCTCGCTCATATCTACGTGAGTGATCCCAGCGCCGTGGCCAAGGTTCGCGAACTGTTTCGTGGTACGAATGGGGTGGCGGGTGTGTATGCGGGCGATGAGCGATCTGAGGTGGGGCTGGATCACAAACGGAGCGGCGAAGTGATCTTGATCGCGGGCGACACGCACTGGATGGCGTATTACTGGTGGTTTGATGATGCGGCCGCGCCTGCGTTTGCACGCACGGTCGACATTCATCGCAAACCGGGATACGACCCGGTCGAGTTGTTCTTTGATCCGGCGACAAAGGGCATTTCGCTCGATGCAACACTGGTGAAGGGGTCGCACGGGGCCCCGGTGAGCGAGTCGAAGCATGAGACGGCGCTGATTTGTTCGGCGGACACCCCGTCCATGCCGTCGGGGCGCACGTATCGAGATACGGATGTCAAAGACCTTGTGCTCGGTTTGCTGGATTGTGAAGGGTAGAGGTGGTGGCCGGCAGCACCGGCGGACGGGTGTCTGGTCTACCTGTCCCCACTGTTTGCGCACAAGCAAGGGACCTCTGCTGCCAGATGGGCACGAAACACCGAACCAGACGCCTTTGTTTCTTGAATCAGACCGCCCGAAATGGTACGGTGGTGACTTATGGGTGGATCCGGGGGGCACGTTGAGCCCAATCGTTGACTGCGCTTTTCGAACGGAACGCCCGTCACTGAGCTGACGGACAGTAGGCACTCGAAAGGGAAGGTCATTCCACGTCACACAATCGCGCTTCTTTGGCTGATGGCAGTCGGCGGTGCGTATGGCCCTGATGTCGCGGCGGATGAATTCTATGCGAAGGCTGCGGGGTCTCCCCACAGTACTCCGGCATCCGGCATTTCGACGATCTGCCAGGAGCCGGACCAGGGTCCGCACGGCGGTTTTCCCTTTGTTCACAGTGACAAGTCCTACGGAAGCCGGGCGGCAGAGAGTTTTGTGTCGCCTGGCGGAGGCATTGTGGATCGTGTTCAGTGGTGGGGAGCCTACATGTCGCCCAGTCTTGCAGTATGCGCACCGAACGCGGACGACTTCACGTTGACGGTCTACGCCGACGCCGGTGGCGTTCCCGGGCCGGTGGTAAGTACCAACAACATCGGGGGGAGCGCCTCCAGCGTTTCGACAGGTCAATTCATCGTTTTCGTTGGAATCAAGTTTGTTGAGTATACGTACGCCACGGAGCTGTTGCAGCCATTTCCCGCCGATGCCGGAGCGACATACTGGGTGGAGATTGTGCGAGACGCCTACGACGTTGATGGTTGCTCGTGGTGGTGGGAGACGGCGCCGCAGGGAACCAACGGAGACGGCGTGGCCAATTGGGACCAAGGGCACGGCACCGGCTACAGAATGTCTTGGTTCGACCTGGCCATGTGCGTGCGCATCGCCCCTGACTGCAACAGGAATGGGATCGCCGACAACGTAGACATTTCCAGCGGCGTTAGCTCGGACTGCAATGAGACGGGCATACCCGATGCGTGCGAGACAATCGGCGACTACGACGGCGATGGCGAGGTGAATCTGGACGACCACGGTCAGTGGGAGGCGTGTATGACCGGACCGGACGCTGGTTCGTACGCGCTGTTTTGCCAGCCCTTCGACCTCGCGGCCGACGACGACGTTGACCTCATGGATTTTGCCGGGTTTCAGGCGCTGTTCGGCTGCCCGTAGAGACCATTCCGGGAGCAGCCCTCATGCCAGAGTCGGGCCTCGCGTCGCAGGGCAACCCGCTGCATGCCCGTGTCGTTCTCCGGTTCCTCTTCCCACCGAAACAGAGTGCAACGGTCTTGATTCATCCAGCCGTCCGTTCGTTCGTTCAGGCCAGTCAAACGCGAGATGTCACTCGATGTAGCCGAGGTCCTGAAGTCGCTCGAGCACGCGCGGGTCCAGGTCGATCTCGGTCGAGCAGGTGTGGTCGCGAACACTGACGGCACGGTGGCGGGACCAGTTGTCGAGCGTGGCGGTCATCGCGTGAAGGACATCCTCATGGAGGGACACATCGGCGAGATTGGTCAACTCGGCCGGGTCTGCCTTGGTCGAGTAGAGCTCGGTCGTCACGGTGTGGGCGTAGTTGTCAATCCACTGCGTGGGCGTCCAGGAGGGGTTGAGACGATCGTCGGGGGCTTCGAACTTGTACTCACGGTGCAGGGACCAATCCGCGGTGCGCAGGCAATGGGAGTAACGTCGGCGAATCTGCAGTTCACAGCAGACCGGGCTCCGCGGACCGCCGGGGGCGAGCAGATTCTCGCCGAGGAGGTTGGGTTCGATGCCCGCGGCGTGGAGGAGGGTTGCGGCGAGATCCACATGGGTGACGGGTTCGGAGCGGCGTTGCGGCGGCTGGGCGCCCGGGATGAGGGCAACGAGCGGAACGTGTGTAAGTGACGGGGAGAGCGCGTGGCCGTGTCCGATGCGGCCCTGATCGAGGAATTCTTCGCCGTGATCGGCGGTGACGACGACCATGGTCTGGTCGGCAACGCCGGTCTCGGTGAGCATGCCCAGCAGTTTCTTGACTTTCCCGTCGAGGCGTCGCACGGCGCCGTCGTACATTTGGATCATCTCGTTGAGGCGGTCCTCGCCGAGGGTCTCTTCGGATCGGCTGACCGCGCGGCGGAGTTTTCCGTAGTCGCGGGCGCTGTAATCGCGAAAGTGGTTCTTGTCTCGATCGCCGCCGAACATGGCGACGTGTCGTCTTCGCGGTTTGTAGGGATAGTGCGCTTCCAGGAAGTGCAGATAGGCGAAGGAAGGTGTCTTGGAATCCGCTGCGAACCAGTCGGCGAAGGACTCGAGGATCCGATCGGCTTTGCCCGCGGTGGCTTCGTACGCGGCGAAGCCTCGGTCGAGTCGCGTATAGGGGCCGAGCTGCGCGTTGTTGATGAAGGCGCCGCATCGCCAGCCAGCCTGGGTGAACTCTTCCGCCAGCGTCGGTGTGGTGGTTTGCAGAATATCGGTGGTGACTTCGGAGCGGTTCTTGCTGCGCTTGATGCCTTGGAAGACACCATGCTGTGACGGGTAGAGTCCGGTCAGCAGCGAGGTCACCGAGGGTCGCGTCCAAGAGGAGAGGCTGTGGGCGTTCTCCCAGAGCACGCCCTTCTTGGCAAGAGCGTCGATGGTGGGCGTGGTGGGCCGAGGATAGCCGTAGGCGGCGACGTGGTCGGCACGGAGGCAATCGATCACGATGAGGACGATATTGCGTATCACTTGGGTGAACCTCTCTCGTCCTTCAGATCAAACTGATACATCCGCGTTGGCAGTCGGTGGCCAGGTCCCACATCGTCTGCACGATGGACTCCGGAACGCCGCGCGTCAGCGCGATCCCGCCGAGCCGAGCGAGCGCACAGGGAAGGTAGAACGTCATCCGCTCAGAGGAAATACGGCGACCGGCACGCTGATAGCCGCTTAGCAGGGTGTAGACGGAGGAAAGCACGTCCTGACGAGACTGCTCCGCCATCAGGCTGTCGAGAATAGTGTGGGCGGCGAAGGTGGAAAGGTCGACCTCCGGGTGTCCGCGCGTAAGCGTGTCGAAGTCGGTCAGCCAGAGGGTCTCATCGGATCGGAGGAGTTGACCGGTATAGAAGTCGCGGTGGATGACAACCGCGCCTTCACTGTCGATCGTGTCGACATCGGGTGCGAGCGCTTTGACGAGTTCGCGCAGGCTGTGGTGCTGCCGATAGCCCAAGGTGTGCAGCGCGCGAACCCATCGGCAAGCGGTTTGAAACTCGTCGATCGCCGTGTGCATCCGGAGTCCGGGGACTTCGGTTTCGTGAAGAGACGCCAGAACGGACGAAGCGTGCTTGAGGTCGTCGTGACTGGTTCCCAAATTCGCGAGAGATCCGGAAATTCCTCTTGTTATCAGCAGATTCCGCTCGGGGAGGAAGCCCAGTATGGGCGGGACGCGCAACCTCCCCTGAGACCGCGTCGCAATCTGCGTGTCCAGGCGGCGCAGCGCCTCGACGACGGCCAACGAGGGCGGGCGTTTGAAGACCTTGAGGAATACACCGCCCGTGCTTCGATCGGTGATGCGGGATACGTGCATGGAGCAACGCTTGGATATTCGGTACGTAATCAGACGACAATGAACGTCGTCCGATGGGCTCAGCGCAAGTTCCTGTGCGGCGGGCGTGTCAACCAGTGCCGCGGTCGACCGTTGAGGATCGAGGAGATCTCGAACGGCAGGAAGATCACGATCGCGGTCGGGCGTCGTGCAAACCAGTCCGAGGTCTGCGTTGTAGAGCCCCAATCCCGCGAGGCCATGCCGTGCGAATCTCGCCTTTGTACGCGATGACCTGGCGCGGCGGACGGGTCCGGTTTTACCTTGAAGCCTATAAACTCGGAAGGAGTCTCCCTCGGTCAGTTCGATTCCGAACTCGACGGTCAATCGTGCATGTTTGCCCACCCACAGACGATTCACGCCCACGAAACTGATACCGGCCTGATTCGGCCACTCCACGGTGTCATTCAGCCAGTCGCAGATGCGATCCAGTTTGGGGAACCGTGGTTGGTCGACGGGTCTTGGTACGACGGTCGATACCGGCGACCACGTTGAATGGGTTAGGGGCGGCACTTGGTGCACGGGGCGAATCCTTTGCTGAACGCTTCATACTTGGTTTGAAACTGGACGATACGCTCTTTTTTAATCTTCTGCGCTTCCTCGCAGTCGGAGCGGTGGAAGTTACCGTATTTCGGGTCCGCGACGAGGCGCTGCGTGGCCGTCTTGAGTGCGGTCTTCCATAGCCTTGTGCGCTTGCGGCGCGCTTTGGATTGTGCGGTGAGGAGTTCCTCGGCGAATCGCTGTGTGTCGGGTGTCAGGCGGACGTAGGCTAACCCCTCTTCCACGAGCAGGGCGTTGACGAAGACACCCTCGGCGAAGACATAGGCTACGAGATCACCGTCACGGTTTCGCTCATCTTCCTCGAAGCGGAGGCGGACTCGGCGATCCTCGACGAGTTGGGCGTTGCGTTGCTTGGCTTCTTCGTATCCGGGCTCACCCTTGAAGGGCGCGCGTATTCCGGCGTAGACCAGGTCTTCACCGGAATCCAACCGAACCTTGTGACCACTTCGAACGTGCTCGACCTTGGCGCGGTACTGCCTTTGGGCGGGGCCTGCGTCATCCTGTTCAGGAATGGCGCGATACGCGAAGACGGCCGCCACCGAAACGAGGGCGACGGTCGCACCGATCTTCAGGATGATGGTGCGTTTTTCCGCAGGTGAGTTTGTTGAACTCGCCATCATTTCGCCTCGTCAATGATATCCCAGATGTCCTCGATGATCGGATTGTCGAGGGCGTCGAACGGCTTATTGAGGTCGTTCTTCAGGAGCTTTTTCCTGGCGAGGACCCAACTGGCATGCCCATCGGTGTAGACGGCGTTGACGCCGGTCTTATGCCCGGCCTTCACGACCTTGGGCAGGTGGAAGACGTCTGCGATCAGGCCGATGGTCTTGGGAAAGTGTGAGAGCGCCTTCCCGGTGACGTTGTAGCGTCTTCCGTAGGCGGAACTCGTATCGACATTGTTGGTGACAGGCCAGGGGTTCAGCTGCGTGCCCGGCGTGTGATACTCGTCCTTCTGGACCGGACAGAACAAGACCTTGATTTCATCGAGCGTGCTGCCGTCGTTGATCAATGGACCGAAGTTCTGGTCGAAGTCCCGGCCGTCGAAGATGACGTAGTTGTACTGCCACGCGCCCTCGTTCTCGTCGTTGTTGAGCGGAGGGAAAACGCGGTTGTCCTGCAAATAGGTAGCGTGTGCCATGTAGACGCCGCGGAGACGACTGAGGCACTGTGTGTCTCTTGCCTGGCCGCGGGCGCGGGAAAGAGACGGCAGGAGCAGCCCGATCAGCGCCCCCATGATGGCAATGACGACGAGTAGTTCGATCAGGGTGAAGGCGCGGTGCCGGAAGGCGCTACGCGGTCGTGTTGTCGGGTCTGGAAATCCGATCATGGTGCAACCGCCTCCAACGTGTGCTCGGGATCCAGACGGGCACATCGACCGTTGACGACAAGTTCGTCCCCGTCGAACCGATCGCAGGCCAGTAAGCGTCGCGCGAGGTCCCACAGCGCGGGGGTGAATTGCTTCGTTGACGATCGCTGAAAATGAACCGCTCCGATGCGGAACAGTGCCGACGCCCAGTAGAGCGTGACGACCTCGCGATTCAGTGCGCCCCCGCCCTCTCGATATCGACGCACCACCGCTTGAGTTAGAGTGGAAATCTCTTGCGTCGAAGCGTCGACACAGAGTCCGGCGAGGCAAAGGTGGGCCAGGAGATTCCCGACGTCCAGGCAAGGGTCTCCCCAGGCGAGCGTGTCGAGATCGAGAATCGTCGTACCATCGTCGCCGAGCAGCAACTGTCGCTCGTAGAAATCCCGGTGAACGGTACACAGGCGCGACAGACGGACGGAAGGTGCCGCCTTGTTCAGGGCCGCAAGGACGCGTGCGACCTTGGCGGCGACGACAGGATCGACGATTTCCAGCATGCGTTGCCATCGTTGCGTCACGGCGATCTCGTCGGCGAAGCTGAAGCCGGGCAATCCTTCGACACGCACATCGTGCAACGCGTTCAGCACGGGTGCGGATGCGACGGCAAGGCTCATCAGTGACGCCAGGTCGGCGCGGAGAGGCTGAGATTCGTTCCAGGCGAACAGAACCGTGCGGTGCTCCGGCAGGTAGCCCAGTGGTCTGGCGGTCTGCACGCGGCCCCGTGTTGCAGCGACAAGCTGCTCGTTGAGATCCGCGTGGAGCGCGACGAGGCCCAACCCGCGATCGTCTCGGAAGGTTTTGCCAATGATCTTTGCCGTGGCGTCGTCCCGATCGCCGGGCTGATAGGCGATGGTGGCGCGCCGGGCTGGTCTGTAGCTCAGCGTGCGACAATCGACGAAGCGACAGTTTCTGCCGTTTTGTGCCTGGTCTGGCCAATAGCTCGCGAGCGAATCAGCAACGGCCTCGCCGTCGAGGCACTGCGCAAGGTGGGGCAAATCGGGGTCGCGGTCCGGCGACTGCAGTCGAATGCCCCATGAGGGGAGGAGGACGTGGAGTCCCCGGAGATGTCCGCTCTTGAGGAACGGGCGGGCGGCGCAGGGTTGATGCGGCGACGCCGGCGTGTCATCTGAGACGCCGAAAACGGAATGGCGTGTGCCGTTGCCCAGGTCGAATGACCATTCAAACGAAAACCCGGAGGCACGACGCGGCCAGGCACGCTCGACGCAGACGTTTCCGGGTCGACGTGCCTCGGGCCATTCGATCCTCGCGTCTTCGACGAGGATTTGCTCCGCCACTGCGGAATCCAACAGCAGGCGGACGGAAGAGCAGCAGGAGTATGTCGCTGGGGTCGTTGTCATTGGGCTGTCACCATGTGCTGCGGGGATGACAGGATGATCTCGGCCACGTCGAGACATTGTTGCGTCAGTGACGCGGCGCCGACCCGGAGGTGTCGCATCAATCCGTGGGCCAGACCGATGAGTGAGCGTACGGCGTAGCAGCGAAACCGCGCGGCGTCGACGGGGGCTCCCTGATGGCGAGCCCATGCGTCGACAAACTCGTCCGACCAGCGCGTCGCCGTCTCCATGCTGACGGAGAAATCTCGCCGATCGCCCAGCATGCGAAGTTGCACGGCGAAGTTGGCGACATCGATCAAGGGATCGCCGACGCACATTCGCTCCAGATCGAGCAGGGCCATACGTCCTTTCTTAAAGCGAACCTGTCCGTGATGCAGGTCGTTGTGCAGTGTGACCGCAGCCGGGACGGAGATTCGTAACGATTGCTTCTCCAGCTCGGCGAAGAGGGCGCTCAAACGGGCGGCGAGGTTTGGATAGGCTTGCGAGAGTTCTTCGCACGCGGCCTTCAAGGTGGATACCACGTCCGCCGTCGTTATGGTATCGAGATCGGGAACCGGTGTAGCATGGAAGGATGCGATGGCTGCGACGAGATTCTCGAGCAGAGAGTGCGAGTCACCTTCCTGAAGCATCTCGATGAGCGGTTCGCCGCGGTTCCACTCGACCGCGAGCAGCCCTTGTTCGATGTCGGCACCGACCACAGCCGGTACGCGGAATGTATCACCTGAATCTCTCGCGGCGGCTGAAACGACGGCATGGCGCTGTTGAAGCACGCGGCAGGACTCGGGCGATGCGCAGCGCACGGCCATGCGCCGCTTGGTGCGTTCCTTGGTGTCTCGATTGCTCGCTTCGACGCGGAGCCGGACGACCCACTTGTGCTCCGGGACATAGCGCATGAGCAGTCGCTGCAATGTCGAGCCGTGGATTTCGTGGGAGGTTTCGTCTTGGTCGAGCCATTGCTGCCACACGCGAAGGGCGTCGGCCGTGCTGGCGAACTTGCGAAGGCCTCGCAGGCGACGATCGTTGGGGAAGCGATAGGCCTCGAAGTCCTGACCGTCGATCGTAAGAAGCTGACCGCGGCGTGACACCGGTTGACGCACCGGCGCGTGGACGTAGACCACGTCACTCTCAGGCCAGAGTCGCGTCGAGGGTACGGACCGCTCGGGCAGGAAGGCGTAGGCAACGCGGATGTATCTGCCGGGATGGTAGAGCGCCTCGACCATTCGGACATCGTGCCAGGCGCTTCGCCGAGTCTCGTCCAACGACGTCATCTGATCCCGGCACGCCTTCATCACGGAATCCGGACCGATTCGGGTGATAAAACCGGCGAGCACGTCGTCGGCAGGCGTCTCGAGCAGGGGCGTCATGATGCCGCTACTCCCCATCCGGGTGTGAGGACGGCACGATCATCGCCCGCGGCGACGAGTGACGCATAGTCGGCGCTCGATGCCAGTAGCTCCTTGTGGGGGCCGACCCCGATAATTCGACCGCCGGCCATCATGACGACCTTGTGGAAGCGGTCCATGTCGGCGAGGCGGTGGCAGATGACGATCGTCGTGGCTCTGTTTTCTTCCGACATCCATGCGTTCTCGACGGTTCGTCGCGTCTGCTCGTCAAGACCCGTCGCGGGCTCGTCCAGTAGTAATATCGAAGGATGGCGAAGAAGCGCGCGCGCCAACGCGATCCGCTGCCTCTGACCTCCTGACAAAGTCTGACCTGCTTCACCGAGGACCGTGTTGTAGCCCTTGGGGAGTTTTTCGATGAATTCGGCCGCCAGAACCTGTTTGGCGACGAGGCGGATCTCCTTGGGCGGCGCGTCGGGGCGGCCCAGCGCGATGTTTTCGGCCACGGTCATGCCAAAGAGAATCGTGTCTTGATGGACCCAGCCGATCTGCCGTCGAAGTGAGGCCAAAGTGGCGTCGCAGGTATCGACCTCGTCGATGAAGATCGATCCGGCGCTGGGATTGTAGAAGCGAAGCAGCAGCTTGACGAGGGTCGTCTTTCCTGCACCGGTGTGCCCGACGAGGGCAATGCGCTGGGCGGGTTCGATCTTCAAATCGATTTCGGTGACGGCTGGATGTTCGCCGCCGTAGGTGAACGCCACGCCGTCGAATCGGATCCCTCCGTTCACTTCGGCCAGTTCCCTGGCGTCGGGTCGATCACTAACACTCGGCTCTATGGCGAAGATCTCGGCAATGCGCGATCCACACGCGGTCGCCTTGGCCACCTGCCCCGCGAGCTTGGCCATCTTCCGCATCGGTTTGTTGACGGCTCGGAGGTAGGATACAAAAACGAGCAGATCGCCCGCGGTGATCGCGCCGGAGAGTACCGACCGAACGCCAACGTAGAGTATGAGGCAGAGACTCGCGGCCGAGGCGAGCGAAACGACGCGATAGAGTTTCGATTCGAGCTTGGTCGTCTTGAGCCCCGCGCGGATGGACGCGCGGTTCTGTCGTTTGAAGCGTTGTTGCTCGACGGCTTCGCGGTTATACGCCTGAACGATCGACATCGCCCCCAAGACATCGTGGGCGTGCGAGGCGATCTCACTCTCGCGCTCTCGCTGTTTGGACACGGCCTTACGAATCTGCGGTGAGATTCGCAGACCCGCCCAGACGGAGAGCGGAACCGTGCAGACACCCAGAAGCGCGAGCAGGGGGTTCAACAAGAACATGGCGGCGAGCAACGCCAGCATCAGAAGACTGTTCTCCCCGAGATTGATGATCGCGTTGATCAGCATCTGGCGGAGCATCTGCATATCACCGGTCAGCCTGGTCAGTAGCGTTCCGGTGTGATGGTTCGAGAGATCGGCCGGGGGAAGCGTCTGCAAATGCGCGAAAAGATCGGCCCGGAGCTTTCCAACGACGCGCTGGCCGGCCCGCGCCAGAAGCACGTCACGGAAATAGGCAAAGAACGAGTCGGCAGCGGCGATCACCAGAACAAACGCACAGACCCACCCGAGTGCGGCCGTCGGTGTCGACGAGACGGCGGACAGCGCCGACGCGATCCATGATGAGGACATGTTGTCGGAGAGGATGTAGTCGAAGATGATCTTGATCGGCCAGGGCGCGGCGATCTGCATCACGATAACGCCGAGTGCTCCGCCGAGCGCGGCAAGAAGAAGCCACACCTGGGATCGCGTGTATCGCCGAAACCGCATCCAGACGGAGTGCGCCTCGCCCAAATCGAGCTTACCCCGCATCGTCTTGAACTTGCGCTTGAACATCAGGACGCCTCGCGGCAGCGCGTCGCTCCCATCGCCGGAAGCTTGAGCTTGAGGGCGCGACCGGCTCGTCCTTTTGCCTTCCCCTGACTGCGCCGCTCGATCAGCCAATCTCGCATGATGCCGACATTGTGACGGATGTCGAACCGTTCCTGAGCGCGCCGTCGGCCCGCGGCGGCGAACTCATCCGCCAGATCGCGATGAACGACGATTTTCCGGATGGCCTGCGCCAGCTCTTCCTCGGTACCGGGCTCGACGAGCAGGCCACTCACCCCGTCTTCGACAATTTCGGGGTTCCCTGAGAGCCTGGTGGTGACGATCGGACACCCCGCGGCCAGCGCTTCCAGCAGCACGGTGGGAAGCGCGTCGACGTTGTTGTCCTTGGCCTGCACGCAGGGCAGCGCGAAACAGCTGGAACGCCGCATATAGTCCTTGACCTGCTTCTCGTTGACCGAACCGAGCAGCTCGACGAGTCCGTCAAGATCGTTCCGCGTGATCTCCTCTTGGAGGCGCGCCATCTCCGGTCCGTCGCCGCCGATCCGACATCGAACGCGCAGGCCGTCATCACGGAGAATGCGGATCGCCCGCACGAGGTGAATGAATCCCTTCTTCTCAATCAAACGGCCGAGACCGAAGACGGAAGGGCCTTCATCGCTGCGATCCTCACAGGTAAACCGAGAGAGTTCGATTCCGTTGTAATTCACCCTGATTCTCTCGGCGTCGACGCCGGGCAACTTCTCGACCATATACCGCTTATTGAACTCGCTGACCGTAATCACGAAGCGGGATCGATTGATCTTCCTCGCCAACAGCGCGCGATCGACATTGTCACGAAAGATGTCGAACGCGTGCAGGGTAAGGCTGTAGGACAAACCACCGAGAATATTGGCGATCATGGCCACGGTCGCTTCGGCCGTCCCAAAATGTACGTGAACGTGATCGATGCGGTTCTTCTTGACCCAACGCAGCAGTTCGGCGGCACGGTAGATCTCGAACCAGCCGGATTGCGCATCGGAACGAGCTTCTCGCACTGCGGCCAGGAACGCCTTGGGGCCTCGCCGAAACCACTTCCACTGAGACCGCAAGACTTGGCGAACGCGTCCGTGATGCGACTCAGGAAGATACTGCGCTCTGGCCTTCACGCGGCAGAAGGCCTCGTGGAAGATCCCGTCGTCCGGTCTCTTCAGCGAGAGAATCCTGACGTCCACGCCCTGCCGTTCGAGTTCGTGGATCTCGTTGGCGACGAAGGTCTGGCTGTGCCGAGGGTACATGCGCAGCACATAACCGATTCGCATCGAGCGCTTCTCTTTCTTCCCGTTCCGTTGCGTCATGATTCTACCTTTGTACCGTCGCCGGGCCTCTTGACGCCGCCGTCATCACTTGGGTCAATGCGTCGGCCGCGCGCGACCATGTATACTGCTGCTGAACGGTCTTGAGGCCGTCGGCGCCCAGCGAGAGGCGCCGCTCGGGCGAGTCTCTGAGTTCGCGGAGTTTCTGGAAGAGGTCTTGTTCGTCGTCGGGATGCACAAGCACACCGTTGACACCATCCTCCACCACTTCCGCAATCTGCCCGACGCGCGATGCCACCACGCAGGTCGCCGCGGCCATATATTCAAATAGTTTGATCGGAGAGAAATAAAACCCCGGCATCGATCGAAACGGCGCCACGGCGACGTCCATGGCGCGGAGCAACGTGGGCACCCGGTCGTGCGGAACGGCGCCGGTAAACGTAACCGCGTCGCCCAAACCCGCGACGGCGGCTTGCTCGCGCAGCCGCTCTTCGGCCGGACCCTTACCTGCGATCAACAGCCGAGCCGATCCGTCTTCCTGGTGGAGCATGCCGAACGCCTCCAAAAGGACATCCACCCCATGCCATTCCTTGAGACTCCCGACAAACCCCACGACGAACCGGTTGTCAATTCCCAACGCCTGCCTGCACACCTCTCGCGATGGTGCACCGGCGAAGCGTGAAACGTCGGCGCCATTCGGCACCACGTGGACCTTCCGGGGATCGAGACCACGGCGCGCCAATCGGTGCGCGAGCGCTTTCGAGACGACAACCACCGCGTCCGCCCGGTTGAGCACGCGTTGCTCGATCTCGAGCGCGAGTTCCTTCATCTGGAGAGACCGATACTGCGTCGCTTCCTCGGAGAGCGGAGCATTGACCTCAACAACCAAAGGAACGTCCAGCTTCTCACTCAGATCCAATCCGACATGACCGAACAGCGACAGCCGCTCGAGGATCAGATCCGGCGGACGTTCGGCCAGGGCCTCTAGTGCCGGGTCGGTGACCCAGGTGTTGTACAACAACGGGCGCAGTTCCTTGGCCACATCGGTGCCAAGTTCGCGTTGTGCAAGATAGCGCTTCAGTGGTTTGACGGCCTTGTCGGTGAGTGGACAACCGGGGGGAAGAACGCGCTCTACAGGATGGGATTCATCGGGTCCATCCTTGGGGGACAGCAACAGGACCTCGTGTCCTGCATCGGACAGTGCGCGCGTAATCTCGCGCAGGTGAACGGATGCCCCCTTCGTACCGCTCGGCGTAATGCCGAAGTCGCTACATAGATAGAGCAATCGCATGGTCGACGCCCCCGTTTAGCCATTCGTTGAATCGTCTACGGATCGTGTTTAATCCTCCAAGG
Source organism: Phycisphaerae bacterium (assembly GCA_029260135.1). Lineage (GTDB taxonomy): Bacteria > Planctomycetota > Phycisphaerae > UBA1845 > UBA1845 > OFTM174. Next base: position 32,377 of record JAJDDV010000037.1, read on the forward strand.
TCCAAGTTCGGTACCGCGTCGGTACCGCCGTGTTCGAGCATTTCCTCAACCCGATCGGCCAACACACCCGGCGTGAGACCCGGGTTCGGAAGAACGCTGACGACGCCCCGCTTTGCCCAGAGATTCGCCCGCAGCGCCTGTTCAACGCGAGGGGTCGTTCGAGGAAAGACCAGCGCCGGCTTTCGGCAGCGAACCACTTCGCAAAGGGTGTTGTAGCCGCCCATGCAAACGACCAAGTCGGATTCCTTGATGTGGCAGGCCATACAAGGGGCGAAATCTACCCAATGAACGTTTCGAATCATCGCCGCGATCGACGATAGGCGAGTGGCTGCGTCGGGTGCCAGATCGGGGCCGGCCACGATCACCGACGCGTACCCCTTCGCGGCGGTCCGCAGCGCCGCTTCGCGAAGGTAAGTATCGAGTAAGAACGTTCCGTCGGTCCCGGCACCGACGGTGACCACGACTCGGCCTGCGGACGCTCGGTGGCTCGCCGTCTCGTTGTAGTCGGCCCGTTGCGAATCATGATCACAGGCTTCGCGCGCGACATAACCGGTGAAAAGCAGCTTGTCGCGGATCCGATCCGAGAGACGGTACTTCGATACGACATCGAAAACGTTTTGCACACCGTACACCCAAACCTCGTCGAAGCACTCCTCCAGTGAGGCCTGCACGCCCAGGCGCGACCACTGCTTGATCGTGGCGTCCGGACTGTCCTCGATGTCCCGCATGCCAAAGACGATACGCGTCTTGGGTCTGTTCTCGCGGATCCATGAAAGTGTCGACTTCAGTTCACCGCAGACGCCCACGGGCGCTTTGTCGACGAGGACGATGTGTGGGGCAAAATGGCGAACGCTTTCCTTGAGCAGCGCCTCTCGAAAACCCAGAATCTTGTCCGAGTCCAGCGAGAGGTACTTGGCTTCATATCGGTGGTTGTCGACCTTGTTCAGTGACGGGAGCTTCAGGAAGTCCACGCGCGGCAGCGACTTAAAGAGCGACACATACGGACTTCCCGTCGCGATCAGAAAGCTGGCCTGGGGATAGCCCTGACCCAGATGCTCGCAAATGTTGAGCGATCGTCGCAAATGGCCAAGACCCACGCCATCGTGGCAGTAGGCGAGAACGCGCGGCGATCGCTCCACGCGCATATCGTTTGTGTCGTCGATACAATCCATGAACCGGCTCCGAAACTTCCCTGCCGCTGAGCACCTGCGGCCAAGTGCGCCGCAAGAATCCGCATACCATTCGGCGCTCGCGAAGGTCATCCTCCACCCCAACAAAGAGCAAGGGCCAATCCGCCGGCAGACAACTTTCCCCCCCACGTTCGGCACGATCGCGAGGGTGTCAGCGAGCGTAAGCGGAATGGCCCGTGACTAACGCGTTTGAGCGTGTCGATGCTCGCAGGCGTTTGCTGTCCGCCGCCGACACGCCCAACCCCGCCGCAGCGGATTCAGGCCTCACGCTCATACCACCAGGAAAAGCCCCCCTCATAAACAAAAATAAGCCTGCTCTTATATGACTGCACATTGGCGACTTCGGGCCGATATAGTGACCCCACCGGTCAGGATAGGCCCCGGCGAAACGGTAGTCCGTCCGCGCTCGACGCCGCCTGACGCCGTGCCGCAGCCCCGTTGAACCGGGCCCAGCGAGACTGTTATCGCACCATGATCGCCTTGCGTTGTTTATGGCCCGCAACAAATGCCCCTGTGGGCGACGGTTCTGCGGGTCCGCTGAAATGAGTGTGGTGAGGGCCTAGAATTCTTGCGAGGCGTACGGTCTGTGCCATTGCCGTCATCCTGTCGCATCAAGCTAGGGGACGAGGGGACGAAGCAACAAGTCGTTGACACCCCTTGTACGTGCGGCCGGGATCGCCTCGTTGCTGTGGACTGGTCTGCGTTGATGACGCCAATGATTGCTGTGTCGTATCGGTATTGCAGATGGTTCCTGGTCGCCGCCGTCACCGCGCCTTGCGTGGGAGTGACGACCGGCATCCTTGCGCGCGCGTCGAGCACGCGCTCGAATCCGGAGCACTACAGCGACCGATCCGGAGACGCCGTGGCACGGCCTACTGATCTTGGCCCTAGTGCGCCCTTTGACCCAGCGGCTCACCGCCTGATCGACATGGCCGAAATCAACATTGGTGCGTGGGCCCCCGATAGCCCAGTCACCGACTTGTTTGCGGGAAGTTGGGGCTCGAGTGGGGAGTTCCTTCGGCTGGATCTGACGGTGAACGGGCTGGTCAATCCTCCCGGAAGCGCGGAACCGCTATCGTTTGACCCCTTCGCGCATGGCGACCACCCGGTTTACGGATTCGTCGAGATCGACATGGACGGCCACGTCCACACCGGCGGAGAACTCGACGCCCCGCAGTTTCGCTACCTGGGAAACGCCGCCCGCTTCGGCGGAAAGCCGTCGCGCGAGGGCTTCATCGACCGCGTCGCGTTGGACGGTTCCGCCTTTGATCAGGATGTCACGACGGCCCCCTACGTCGAGCGGCACGGAGAGGAATTCCACCTGGCCTTGTTGGGCAACCTTGTCGATGACGCAGCGATCACCGAAATCTCGGGCGACGGCGACCTGATGTTCGAAGAGGATGAGGTCTGGCATCTCGAAGGGCGGTTCTTCCACAGAGCCCATGGGTTTGAGCCATTCAGCCTCGCCAGCGGCGGACACCACCCGGGCGATTACTCCCCGACTTGCGTTTTGGAATTTTCACACGATACGGGGGCGGATGAGACGCGCATATCACTGGTATTTCCTCTGACGAACGAGGGGGCGGGGCTGGCTCGCGGCGAGCCCCCCGAGCCCATGAACTCTGATCCGTCTGACCACGCATCGGTGTTCGAAGCGCTAATTGAGTTGCAAACGAGCGCTCTTTTCCTTACTATATTCCCTACAGGGCTCCCGGAGGAAGCGATTATCTGGTCGTGGGCCGACCAAGACCCGGACGAGTACCTAGAGCCGTCGGGCTGGGAGTTGACTGCGCTCACGGGCACGAGTTACACGGCTCCGGCCTCGGTTGGGCTGCGGTTCGTCTGGACAGACGTTTTCCCGGACGTCCTGCTTGGTGACGTTGACGGGAATGGCCAGAGGGACGGCAACGATACCGACCTGATCGAGAGTTTTGTTCTCGACCAGGACGGCTCTGATGGCGTGTTCGACAACCAGGTGATGCTTCTCGATTTCGCTGACGGCTTCACCGTCTTCGACGTCAACTACGATGGTGTGGTCGATGCGCTCGACAGCGGCTCGATGCTCACCGAGGCCTTGCCGGTCTCAGGTGGAAGCCTCTGGCGCGAAGGTCGGAATACCATCCGGCTGATGTTCTCGTGGGATGTGTCAGCGCCGCTGGCTGGCGACGTGGTGATAGAACCGATGCTGTCCGGCGGCTTGTTCGGTGGTGATATTTCGGCCGGGTTCGACATCGGCGTTGAAGACGACTCGTACGACAAGCCGCGGGTCTTGAAGATTGTCGACGTCGATCCGCCGGATCTGGTGCACCGCCAGTGGTACGCGGTGCGAACGACAGGCAATTGGGCGGGCGGCGGCGATTTCGTCGTGGAATACGTCGTTCAGTTTGGAGATGCCAACGGCGACGGCACGGTGTTGAACCTTGATACCGGGCTGATCAACGCAGGCATCCCGAATCTCAGCGTGGGCGACCAGGACCGTCGTGACATTGACGGCGACGGTACGGTGCTCAACGACGACGTGAGTACGGCAAACGTTTACATTCCGTCCTTCCGGGTGCCCAAGCCGAACGGGCACTGAAGCTCGGACCGTGAGCGGGGAGTGAAGTGTTGGATCAGCACGACAACGTTGTGATGCGGTCAACGCGGACGCGACAGGGAGGGACTGATGCCCGGTGTCTGCGCTCCGCTGCGGCGTTTACGTTGATCGAGACGCTGGTCGTCGTCAGCACGATCGGCCTGCTCCTGTCGATCCTCCTTCCGGCCTTGAGCTCGGCTCGTGACACCGCCAAGACGCTGGTGTGCGCTACGAACGTCCGGTCCGTCACGTCTGAGTTCACTTACTTCGCCGAAGATCATGGCGGACGACGCTTCCATGTGAACGAGTTTCAGAACCGGATGTACAAGCTCGATGAGTACTGGGATTTGGGCGACAGATCGAGCGGCGCCGTTGCCGGCGATGCCGATGTGATGCTCTGCCCCGCCGGTCGCCCTGAACTCGTCAAACTTCGCAATCGCCCCTGCGGTAGCCGGGCCTTTTCTAACGAGACCGTTGGTAACGTCACGCTGGCCGTCAATATGCGACTGTACCGCGGCGTGGTCAAGTTCAAGGGCCAGAAGATGATGGCGTCGACCTCGTCGACGCACATTTCCTCGCGCACGCTGCAACATCCTTACGCCCCGTTGATCCTCGATGTCGACGGTGAGGAAGCGATGCGGCGAAAGCTCGAACCGTTTTACGCGGCACCGCCGGTCGCCGACGAAAGCGATCCCTTCGCCGACGGGCGCCACTGGTTCCCCTCTTCGCGGCACCGCGGAAAAGTCAACGTCGGGTTCCTCGGCGGCCACGTGCTCGGTAGCACCCAGCCTGAAAAGCAACACTGGGATTGGACGCACCAGGGAGACGTGGGCCGATGACCGAGCCGCGGCGGTCGGTCAGTCTCCGCCGCAAGCTCGCAGGCCTACTCGCCGCATTCGCCGTCTTCGCGGTCGTCGCCGCCGCCGCGACGATCTACGGTCTGCAATGGCATCTCCAGGACGCCTTGGAAGATTTCGAGCGAACCCTCGGACAGACCGCGCAGATTGACCACCTCGAGGTCGCCCTGCGCGAGCATGTCCTCCTTCTCCACGATGTCGTCGACGGGCACACGGGTACCGTCCAGCCGCTTTTCGCCAAGCGAGATGAGTTTCTGAACCTGCTCCGTCAGGTCGCCACCTTTACGCACCCGGAAATGGAGGAGCTGAATTGGACGAGGCTCGTGAGCCTTGCTCAGGAACTCGCGAACGAATCCGATCACTGTCTTGATCTTGTTCGGCAAGGGGACCGTCCGGGCGCCAAGGTCGTACTGCAGTCGCGTCTGCAAGGAGAACTCGTTCCCGCATTGGCATCGGGTCTTCGAGACGCCCGGGCCTCGCTGGACGCGATGCGCAGCCACACATCCCGAGCGCTGGGAACGACGACCTCCCAGGTTCTCCTGCTGACGGTCTCGGTGGGCGTGCTGGCGGGCGGGCTCGCTATTCTCGGTGTCATGCTGATGCGCCGTTGGCTGTTTCAGCCGATCGTGGAACTGCAGGACGTCACCGAGCATTTTCGGCGCGGCGATCTCGATTATCGTGCGCAACCGCGCCGCAACGACGAGCTGGCCGCACTAGGCGTCGCCATGAACGAGATGGCCCAGTCGTTGGCCGCAGCCCAGGCGAAGCTCAAAGCGTCAGAGACCAAACACCGCCTGCTTTTCAACAACCTGCGCGATGCCGTGGTCATTTGTGATTCGAGGGGATGTGTCGTCGAATACCACGATAGCGACGCCCGTCTTCTCGGCGTCGACGGTACCGACCCGATCGGCCGCCACTTCGCCGAGGTCTGGCCGGAATGGAAAGCCTTCGGTGACGACTTTTCCGCCGTGCTCGAAGCGGCCGCCGTCGAGGGTCGGCGTCACCGAGCCGTCGACGTCGAGCTGACGCCGGAACAGCCCGGTGCGCCCGGCGTCTGGGTCGATGTGTTGGTCTATCGGATCGAGTACGGCGGCGCCAGGTATGCAGCCGTCGTCGTTCGAGACGTCACTCAGCGGCAACGACTGCAGCGAAAGGTCCGCCAGGCGGAGACGATGGAAGCCGTCGGTACGTTGGCCGGCGGTCTGGCCCATGACTTCAACAACCTGCTCGCCGGTGTCATCGGGTCGCTCTCCATGCTCGCCACCGAAACATCCGACGCACAGCATGCCGATCGACTTCGTTCCGCGGTCCAGACCTGCTGGCAAGCGGCAAGTCTTTCACGGCGGCTACTCAACTTCGCCGGAAGCGCACACGGCGAGCCTCAGGTCTTTCGTCTGGACGAAGCCGTGACCGTCATCATGGAATCGCTCGATCCCTCGTTTTTGGAGGGCGTCGACGTTGACCGCGTCGTCGATGACCAGGTCTTCGTCCGAATGGACCGCGACCAGTTCACGCAGATCGTCTTGAACCTTATTCGAAACGCGCGCGATGCCATGCCCGAGGGCGGTCGCCTCAGCGTACGGGTCGGCTTTCGCACGGCGCGGGACCCGGAAGATGCACGCCGTGAGCGACAGTACGCCACCGTCATCGTACAAGACGCGGGGACAGGCATGTCGCGCGAGGTGCAGCGCCGCGTTTTTGAACCGTTCTTCACCACCAAGTCACGTTCGTCGCGGCGAGGTCGCGGAATGGGGCTCGCGATCGTCTACTCCGCCGTTCGCAATGCCGACGGGTTCGTGCAGATCGACAGCGAGCCGAACGAGGGTACGACCTTTACGGTGTTCCTGCCGATACAGGAAGGTTCCGCCGACTTGTTGGACGCTCACGAATCCGCCAAGCCGACGAAGGCACCGCCGCTGCCGCCGGCGCGAGACGGCATCGTCTTTCTCGTCGAGGAAGACGACGTGATTCGGGATGTCAGCACGAAGGCAATTCAAAGGAGAGGGTACGTCGTCACCGCGGCCGACGGCGTCGAGGATGCACGCACCCAGGCCAAGACGATTCCCTCAGGGAATATGGCCGTGGCACTCATCGATCTGGATCTTTCCGATGGCGACAGTCTCGAGCTGGCCGAGGCTCTCGTACGCATCCACCCCGGGGCACGGCTGCTCTTTACGACGGCGGATCGCAAACGACACGTCCCGGAGCATCTCGAACCATACGTTCACGCTCAGGTCGAAAAACCGTTCACCTTGGAGGCCCTGGCGGACGCTGTGGCGGAGGCCTTCGCTCCATCCAAGTCGCCACCCCTCTAACGGGAAGCGGGCTCGACCTGGATCAACCTTCCATCTCAGTTCAGCTCGTCCGGTTCCTGCAGCGAGAGGACGTATCCGATGCCGCGAATCGTGTGAATCAGCCGCTTGTGTACACCGGCTTCGATCTTATTGCGAAGATAGTTCACGTAGACGTTGAGGACGTTGCTGTCGTCTTCGGCCTCGTCCCCCCAAACTTCCTTGAGCATACGCTCTCGCGTAAGCGTTTGCTCGGGATGACGAAGGAAGAACGCAAGAAGCTCCGCCTCCCGCGCCGACAAGGTCACTTCGATTTCCTGGCGCTGGACCTTGCGCGTCACGAGATCCATGCGAACGTCGGCATACTGCAACACATGGCGGTCCATGCCGTGCGTGCGCCGAAGGATCGCGTTGACACGCTCCGCCAGCTCTTCAACATCAAAGGGCTTACAGAGGTAGTCGTCGGCGCCGTGTCGCAGCCCTGACACCCGATCATCCACGCTCCCCTTGGCCGTGAGCATGAGTATGGGAATATTGAATCCGGCGGTTCGCAAACGCGACGCGAAGTCCAGACCATTGCCGTCCGGCAGCGTGATGTCGAGCAGAAGCGCCGAGTAGACTTCGCTCGACAGCATCCGTTGTCCCTCGGCCAGGGTGGGTGCATGGTGTACGTCGAACCGGTGCATCGCCAGCCCGGCACAGACCGACTCCGCAACGGCCGAATCGTCCTCGATCAAGAGCAAACGCAAATCATCGCCTCCTGCGACCGCTGCCACATGGCTTGATAGCGTGGGCGCCCAGCTCCACGAAGCCGACCGCATCTTAGCGATGAACCAAACGGCGGGAAAGGTGCGCGCTCGTCAGACGGGTTTCATCGGCCAACGATGGGCGCGTCCGTGGCTACGGCGGCGAAATCACCCGCGCCGCCCGGGAGATGTTCTTCGCGGAACGCCTGTCTCGCCGAATCGCCCGAGGCGACCGAGGCCTCACTTCACAGGCTGACGAAGGAGGGTACGGAGTTTCTCCGGCGCGGTGGAATTAGGATCGGACAAATAGAGTTCGTGGTGCGGACCGCTCAGGGTCAGCCCCTTTTTCTGGGCAAACGCGTGCATGGCGGCGATCGTCTCATTCTCCTGGTCATAGGGACCTATGTAGAGAACCTGGACACATTTGCCTTCCCGGATCACCTCGCGCTTCACTTCCGGGGGACTCTCGGGGC
>JAJDDV010000038.1 GCA_029260135.1 Phycisphaerae bacterium
ATGAGGAACCTTGCGGTCCTTACCTGTCTTGCGGTCATGTCTTCTTTGTGGGCTCCGTCCTTTGCGCAGGATGACGGGGGCGCGGCGGTGCGATACCGAAGTCCCCAGGAGGTTGCCGCATTCGTTGATGAGCTTGCAGCGGCTCACCCGGGTGCTGCGCGCGTCCGGACGCTCGCACGCACGCCGGGCGGCCGTGAAGTCCGACTCCTCGAACTGGGCACGGAATCATCGGACGCACCCGCGATCCTGGTGGTGGCCAATCCGGAAGGCAACAGTCCGGTGGCTACGGAGGCGGCGCTCACGCTTGCGACGCATCTTGTCGGTGACTGGTCTGATGAGCTGGAGGCGAGGCGCTGGTATGTCGTTCCGGCCATCAATCCGGATGGCGCCGCGTCGTTCTTTCGCAAGCCGGTTGCGGCGAACTTCGTCAACGCGCGCCCCTTCAACGATGACAACGATGACGCGACGGACGAGGACGGCACAGAGGATCTCAACGGTGACGGATTCATCACGACCATGCGTCAGGCGCACCCCGAGGGAGCGTGGATGGAGGTCGGGGACAACCCGCTGCTGATGAAGAAGGCGGAGGTGGGCAAGGGCGAGAAGGGCGTGTACCGGCTTTTCTCCGAGGGGATCGACAACGACGGTGACGGCAAGATCAACGAGGATGGTCCGGGAGGCGTTGTTCCGGGGCACAACTTCCCGCACGACTTCCAGCATTATACGAAGCGTGCAGGACGTTGGGCGGCGAGTGAGGCTGAGACCCGCGGGCTGCTCGAGTTCGCGTTCGATCATCCGGAGATCGCGATGGTGATCGTTCTTGGACGAACGAACAGCCTCAAGGATGTCCCAGCGAGTTCGAAGAAGGCGGAGGCGGCGCAGGACAAGTACAAGCTTCCGGAACGGTGGGCGAAGCGCATGGGCTTGGAGCCGGACAAGGAGTATCCGTTGAAGGATCTCGTGGAGATGGCGCGCGACTTCACGGGCTATCGCGAGATGACCGAAGAGATGGTCTTGATGTTTCTGGGGGCGGGGGCTGCGACGAATCCGGATCGTGGCGATCTGCCGTACTGGAGCGAGATCAGCAAGCGCTACAACGACTTCATCAAAGAGGCGAAGCTGGATGCAAAGCGTTTGAAGCCGGCGAAGCTTCCTTCGGGATGTGTGGAGGAGTGGGCCTACTACCAGTTCGGCGTTCCCACGTTCAGCATGGATTTCTGGACGCTTCCGGAGAAGAAGGAAGAGAAGAAGGCTGAGGGGGAGAAAGCAGACGCACTGACGCCGGACAAGATCGAGGAGATGTCGAGCGAGGAGTTCGTGGCGCTGGGGAAAGAGAAGATTGCCGCGTTCCTGAAGGCGAACAAGGCGCCGGGTGCTTTCTCGGCGGATATGGTGATCAACGCGCTCAATTCCGGAATGATGAACACGAAGCGCATGGCGGAGTTCATGCGCAAAGCGAAGAAGAAAGAGGAATCGGGCGGGGCCGATGAGAAGGACCAGGCACTGCTCGCCTTCAACAAAGAGGCGTTCCTGGCCTGGCAGGATTATGAACATCCCACACTGGGCAAGGTGCAGATCGGCGGGAAAGTGCCGTATACCGATCTGGTTCCGCCTGCCCAGGACGTTTCGAGTTTGTTGGAGAAACAACTGCCCTTCCTCCGGAAGCTCGTGGCGCTGACGCCCGAGGTCGGGATCGAGAAGGTCAACGTCGAGCGGAAAAGTGATGGGGTATGGAAGCTGGAGGTTTGGATCGCGAATCGGGGGTTCCTGCCGTATCCGACGCATCAGGGTCAGCGATGTAAGCGACCGACCCCGGTGGCCGTGACGGTCCAGGGTGAGGGCATGCGCCTGCTGGAGGGTCGGCCTCGAAAGGTGCTGGGGCTGCTCGGCGGATCGGGGGGCGTTCAGAAAGTTGGCTGGCTGGTGAATATGCCGGACGGCGCGGAGGTGACGGTGGAATCAGTGGCATTCAGCGCGGGGCGAGATCGGCGCACCGTGAAGCTGGTCGAGGGAGGTGAGAACTAATGGCACGTCATTCAACGATTGTGGCTTTGGGAATGATGCTTTTCGCGGTTGCGTCACCGATTCGCGCGGCGGAGAAGCCGACGCTGACATTCGATCACTTTTATGACGGTCCGGCGGTAGAGAAAGCGCTGCGCGAACTGCACGAGGCGTATCCAGGTCTTACGCGACTGGAAGCGATCGGAAAGAGTGAGGAGGGTCGCGACATCTGGGTGTTGACGATCAACAACACACAGACCGGATCGGATGCGGACAAGCCGGCGGTCTATGTGGACGGAGCGATACACGGCAACGAGATTCAGGCGACCGAGGTGTGCCTCTATCTGGCGTGGTATCTGCTGGACGGATACGACCGCGTCGAGATGATCGAAAAACTGGTCGATCATCGCGCGTTTTACATCGTTCCGATCGTGAATGTGGACAATCGCGCACGGTTCTTCGAAGAGCCCGGCGGCTACAACATCGGGCGAACGGGAAGCGTCGCGTACGACGATGATCGCGACGGCGTGTCTGACGAAGATGGATATGAGGACATCGACGGCGACGGCGAGGTTCTACGCATGCGCGTAAAGGATCCGTTTGGCACCCACAAGACACATCCGGACGATCCGCGCGTGATGGTTCGCATCAAGCCGGGCGAAAAGGCCGAGTGGCGCACGCTCGGCAGTGAAGGGATCGACAACGACGGCGACGGGCGGATCAACGAAGACCCCCTGGGCTACCTGGATATGAACCGGAATTACGGGTTCAAGTGGCAGCCGCCGTATGTTCAGCGAGGCGCGGGTGACTTTCCGATGTCGGGGAACGTGACGCGGGCGGTTTCGGCGTTCGTCATCTCGAAGCCGAATATCTGCTTTAACGTTGCGCTGCACAACTCGGGCGGGTTGATCGTGCGTGGGCCGGGGTCGAAGCTGGCGGGGATGTATTCGCCGCGAGACATCAAGGTCTATGATTTTCTGGGCAAGGAGGGCGAGAAAATCATCCCGGGATATCGCTATATCATCGGCGGCAAGGATATGTACACGACGCACGGTGATTTCGACGAGTGGATGTTTTCGAATCTGGGGATCTTCGGGTTTGTCGGCGAGTTGTTCATGAGCAGCCAGGAGCGCTATCGAAAGCCCGATGAGAAGAAGGCGGGCGATCAGCCTGACGAAGCCTACTTCAGTGGTACGCCCGAGGAGGAGAAGCAGAAGTTCAACGACCGGGTCAATCAGGGAACGATGTTCAAGGCGTGGACGAAGTTCGATCATCCGCAACTCGGCGAGGTGGAGATCGGTGGGTGGCGGACGTTCACGACGCGGATTCCACCGACGTTCATGCTTCCCGAGATGGTCCATCGAAATGCGTCGCTTATCATCTTCATTGCGCGGCAGGCGCCGGAGGTGGAGCTGGAGACAATCGACGTTGAATCGCTTGGCGGCGACCTTCACCGAATTCGGGTCCGGGCGATGAATCGCAAGGCCATTCCGACGATGTCGTCGAACGCGGCTCGGAAGAACCTGGTTCGCAAAGACATTCTCTCGATCGTGGGAGAGGGTATCGAGGTCGTGTCGGGGGGGATCGTTCAGGATCTTCTTTTGGATCGAGTCGATTACGTCGAGCACCGACCCCACATGGTCTTCACGACGATTCCGTCGTTTGGCAAACAGGACGTGCAGTGGATCGTGAAGGGTAGCGGCACGGTGACGGTGACGTTCCAATCGGTCAAGGCCACGGATCGGACGCTGAACCTCGAGCTGTAGGGCCCAAGGGGCTGAGACTGCGCCGCGAAGACGGCCGTTTCAGCTCTTGATTCGGTTGGCGAGTCGCGCGATCTGGAGTTCGAGCCGCTTGACCTCTCGCGTAACGGCGTTCTTGTTGAGTTCGAGCCAATACCAGACCTTCATTCCTGCGACGGCGGACCAGCAAATGATGCAGGCCGCTGCCCAGAGTACAATCTCACGTGTTTCCTGGGCACGGAAGAACCTGATGCCGGCCAGCGTGAACAACACGATGAACGTGGTACACCAGAAGACGCCGAAGAAAGTGAGCCAGCGGTGGCGTCCTTGGAAGGTCTCCATGATCATCGTGTACATGGAGGGTTCGCCACCGACTTCGGCGAAGAGTTCGGCATCTTCCTTCTGCAGGGCTTCGCGAATGGACTTGTCGAGATCGCTCATGGTCTCTTCCTTTCCAGGACTTCTCTCATCCGGCTTCTGGCGCTGTGAAGCCGAGACTTTACGGTTCCCACGGGCAGATTCAGCAGGCGCGCGATGTCGCTGAGCTGCAGTTCGTCGAGATAATGGAGCGATAGGATCGCCCTTTGCTCGTCGGTCAGTTTCGACAGCGCGTTACGCAAGGCGTCCGTTTCATCGCCGATTCGATCCGCGCGGAGACCGTCGGATCGCTTCGCTTTGGCGGCGTGGCGGATCTCGTCAACGCCTCGCCGCTGGACCACACGGCGTCTCAATCCGTCCGCACACTTGTTGGCGACGATTCGATAGGCCCAGGTCCGGAATCGGGCCGGGTCGTCGAGTCGGCCGATGGTACGGACGATGGCCAGCCACGCGTCCTGGACGATGTCCTGCGTTTGTTCGCGTTGTCCGGACAGTCGCCAGGCGAGGCGCGACAAGCGTGGATGCCATCGCTGAATCAGCGACCTCAGCGCGTCACGATCGCTTTCCTGGCATTTCAGGACCAGCAGCTCGTCGTGAATATCGTCGGGCGTCCTGCTCATCGGCGTTGGGGATACAGTCGCACGATGGGCACAGCGGTTCAACCATTCTTCTAAAAATGTCGATGTGGCGCGTTCTGGGAGCGAGGTGCAAGTTGGAGGTGATTTATCGGGCGGGCGGTTGGCGGTATCTTCTTCGGAGATTCGCGGGGTCGGGGTTGACGTCGAGAGCTGCTTATGGACTTGCATCTTTGTCCGGTCAGTGCTGATGACGACGCCTTCTTGCGCGGTCTTTATGCGACGACCCGCGCGGAGGAGGTCGAGGCCTGGGGATGGAGCGAGGACGAGCGAGATGCCTTTCTCGACATGCAGTACCATCTGCAACGACAATCGTACGAGGTGCAGTTTCCGGGTGCGGATCACCAGATCGTCCTGAACGGTGAAGAGAGGCTTGGCCGACTGTTTGTGTTGCGAACGGGTGACGAGCTTCGCCTCGTAGACATCTCGCTGCTACCGGAGTATCGGCGCCGCGGGATCGGTACGACGCTGTTGGGCCAACTGCTGACGGAAGCAGGCCGGGCGGGGCAAACAGTAGGTCTGCAAGTGCTCGCGGCGAGCCCGGCGATTCGCTTGTACGAGCGGCTGGGCTTCACTGCGGTCAGCGACGACGGCGTGTATGTTCAGATGGAGGCGCATCCTCCGTGAGTCGATGCAGGCTGGAAGAGGCTTGGAGGCGATTCTTGCCAACTGTCGGGGCACGGCGTAGAGTAGACGTATCGTTCTGACGCCTTATGACGGGGCTCAGGGTTCTTGGTTGCGGCTGACTGAAGGAGTCACGTAACGATGGCGATGACAAGGGGCGAGTTCCTTCGATCGTTGGCGGTTGGTGCCGGCGCGGCGCTTTCCAGTATGACACCCGTTCGCGCCGGTGACGGTTCCCCCTCGACGGAGGTCGATGTCAGCCGGCTGTCGGATGCCGAAAGGGTACAGCGGATGGTCGAACGACTCAGCAAAGAGACGTTTCTCAAAAACTTGAATTCGACGTTTCGCGTTTTGGACAAGACGTCGCCGACGGTGGTCGAGGCGCGCCTGGTCGAGGTGAACGAGGGCCGTTCGAACGAGCAGGTCGAGCAGTTCTCGCTGATCTTCCGCGGTCCGCCGGAACCGTGCCTCGCGCAGCAAACGTACGAGCTTCAGCACAGTGCCATGGGCACGTTTGACCTGTTCCTCGTTCCGGTCGGTGCAGATGCGGATGGAATGACGTACGAGGCGGTGTTCAGTCGTCTCGTCCAGTAGGCGTCGCGTCATGTCCAGTCGGTTTTCATCTTTCTCCCCGGGCCGCGAATTCATCCGGACGCATCGACATGTCCCGGCCTGAGCCTCTATCGCTTGGAGAGTCCATTGTGCTTCGAGCCGCCTGCGCCGAAGACGAGCCCTTCTTGCGCGAAGTGTATGCGTCTGCGCGGGCGGAGGAGTTGGCGCAGACCGGCCTTGATGAAGCTGCGAAGAGGGCGTTTCTCGACATGCAGTTCGACGCGCAGTCGGCCGACTATAAGACACGTCTTCCCGAGGCCGATTTCGATGTCGTTCTTTGCGAAGGCAAGCCGGCCGGTCGTTGCTACGTTGCGCGATCGAAGGAGGAGATTCGGATTCTGGATCTGGCCCTTCTTCTAGCTCATCATGGCGCGGGGATCGAGACGGTGCTGCTCGGCCGGCTGATCGAGGAATCGAAGGAGACAAAGCGCCCACTGCGCATGTTTCTGGACAACGGGAGCCGGGAGGTGAGTTTGTTCGAAGGTCTCGGATTCCGGTGCGTCGACGAGCAATCGGTCATGTCGTTGTACGAATGGCGTTCCGCTGCGCCTGAGTGATGACGGGTCAGCCTCTGTTCGGATACACGCCTCGCAGCGCGATGATGAAGTGCATGGCGATGTAGGGCTGGCGATTCTCGTGCGCCTGTGAGACGCCTACGTCGCCGATGGTTTGAGGGTCGAGGGGAGTGGCGTTGGAGTCGGTCGCGTAGGCGTTTCCGCCGACCGACCGGGCGAGAACACTCGCGTCGGCGTTGGGTGAGAAGAGGGATGCTGGCTCCGCCATGGCTTGCACAGCGTGAGTGTGATGGGGCATCTGGGCCTCGGTCAGCGTTACAGTCGTGGTGCCGCTAATCTGGCCGAGTCGTCTGGAGGTCAATCCGGGTCCTTGGCCGGGGTGCATGGGCGCACGACCCTGGAGGTTGGGAAGGGCGGTCCGTGTCCGCCCGTCGCCGCCATAGGTCGTTCCGATGAGTGAGAAGAGTGCGGTGTTCTGGGAGATGGGGAGCAACTGCCCGTTGCAGAACGCCCAATTGCGTGGTGCGAAGTTGCTGGCGAAGATTCTGATTTCAGCGATAAACGGGTCCGACATAGCGGTCTCCTTGACGGTTCAATTCCGCGAGGGATAGATCCCAACGAGCGCCACGATAAAGTGGACACAGAGGCACGGCATCAGGTTCGTGTGGTCTCGACTGCCACCGGAGGCCAGCATCGCGTTTGACGCGAGGGCTCGGTCCACGCCGGGCGAGTCCCTGAAGATGCGCACGTTCGGTGATGAACCGAGGACGTTTCCTGCGGGATCGGGTTTGGTTCCCGACGACGATGATGCGGAAAAAGTGTGGGTGTGGGACGGGAGCTGATTCACCGTCAGCGTGACGTTCTCCTGTCCGCTCTTTTCGCCGAGTCCTCTTGCGCTCAGTCCGGGTCCCGATCCGGGGTGGATCGGGGCGCGGCCGCGCAAGTCGGGAAGCCGGAACGTGGTTTTCCCGTCTCCACCATAGATGGTACCGAAGAGACTGAACAGCGCGTCGTTCTGCGGGATCGAGAGAACTTGACCATCGCAAAAGGCCCATCCGCGCGGGGCGAAGTTTCCGGCGAACATCGTGATCTGACCGACAAAGGGTTCCGACACGGAGATCTCCTCAGTTTCGCGGAGGGAACAGGCCTTGGAGTGCGATACAGAAGTTCAGCGCCAGGAAAGGCTGCATGTTGTTGTGCGCTTGGCCTCCACCGCTGTTGGTGACCGTCTCAGACCGAAGCTTAACCATGTTCCTCTCGGCGCCGTACAGGTTGTTGGCCGCGGCGAGAACGACTCCCCCCGGGGTGGGGAGGTCGGCGTTCGACGTCGATGCCTGGGCTACGTGCGTGTGCTTGGGCATCTGGGCGGCGCTGAGAATGTGCTGTTCAGCGCCAGCTTTCTGTCCCAGCGTTACGCCGGTTCCGACATGTACCGGGGTGCGACCGCGCATATCCGGGAGGGCGAAACTCGTTCTGCCATCGCCGCCGTAGGTGGTTCCCATTAGCGAGAATAGAGATTGGTTCTGATTGATGGGGAGAATCTGGCCGTCGCAGAGCGCCCAGCCCCGAGGGGGAAAATTGAAGCCGACCATCTTGATTTCCGCCAAGAACGGTTCAGACATAGCTGTCCTCTGATGTATCCCGTGCGGAAAACGTAGCACGCCTTCCTTGCGCGCGTAGCCCGCCATTGAGTCCGCCGGTGCAACCGGATTATGGTGGAAGAGGCGCGTGCTCGTCAAGCAGAAACACGGCGGGAGACCGTCGCGATGTTCCCTGGACTGTGGATTGTCGATCCGCAGCGTGGGAGATTATGAGACACGATTGCTCTGGCTGAGCTACCGCGACTATGATCTGACACGTTGGGGAGCGTCGGTCTGCGGCGGGAAGCGCTTGCCGGGGTGGAGCCCCTCTCAGAATGAACGTCCAGGCTGCGATCGGTGGTTCGGTCGCGCGTGGTGTTCGCGCGGACGAACCGGCGGGGGAACATCAAACCGGTTCCAGGAGGACGAACGTGAAGCATTCTTGTTCGAATATGAAACGATCGGCGGACACGCTACGGCTCGCCCTTCTTCTCGGATTGGGGCTGGCGCTTGTCTCGTCGGCCCGTGCGCAGAGCGTCGTCGAAGCGACGAAGACCGCGACGCTGGTGGTGGATGTCGACGGTGACGGTGCCGTGGACGCCGGGGACGCCCTTCGCTACCACATTGTCATCACCAATCGGGGAAGCACGGACGCTACCGGCGTGACGTTCACCGATACCATCGATCCCTTCACGACGATCGATCCGGTATCGATCCGGACCACGCCCGTCGCCGTAGATGACCTCTATGAGGCCGTTGGAAATGTCGGGATCGTGGTTCCCGCACCGGGCGTGCTGGCCAACGACTTCGATCTGGACGGGCAGGAGCCGGCGGCGGTTCCCGTCGCGGCAGGTACGACCAGCAACGGCGGCGACTACATTCTGGGCGTAGATGGCGCGCTCACGTATAACCCGCCGCCAGGCTTCGAGGGTGTGGACAGCTTTTCGTATGAGATGAAAGACCCCGACGGATTCGTCGACACGGCCGTCGTGACCCTGACGGTCAGCGGGATGATCTGGTTTGTCGATGCGACGGCGGTCTGCCCCTGCGACGGGCGGTTGACGAGCCCCTTCAACGATCTGGCCGTTTCGGCCGGCAGCTTCGACGTCAACGCGACGGATCAACCGGGTGAAACGATCTTTGTGGCGGCGGGCCTGTACAACGGCGGTGTTACGCTGCTGAATGACCAGCGGCTCATCGGAGATGGGTCGACGGGCGATCTTGCGGCGGCGGCGAGATTGGAGTTGCCACCGTTCAGCGCGGCCTTGCCGGTGTTCAGTGGGGTCAAGCCGATCATCACGACCGGCGGTGATGCTGTGACGCTGGGGCAGAACAACACGGTTCGGGGTGTGACGCTGGTGTCTTCGGGAGCCATGGGGCTGCTGGGGACCGGCGTGGGCTTGCTCACGGTGGCGGAGACCAACCTATCGGGAATCGACATTCTGACCGGCACGCTGGATGTATCGCTCGATACGCTGTCGGCTGGAAGTTCGACCGTTCCCGGTATTCGGCTGGCCGATGTCACGGGGAGGTTCAGTGTCACCGATCCCGCCAGCACGATCGACGTCGCCAATGTCCCCGGCGTGGATATTGTCGGTGCGCCCGGTGGGGTCTCGCTGAATGTGACGCTGGCCTTGGTGCGATCGGTCGCCAGCGTATCGCACGGCATTCGGCTCAGCAACGTCGCCGCAGGGTCGCTCTTTGAGTGCGTGCACGCGGATGTGGCGTCGTCCACGTCCGATGGCGTGGCCTTGGGCAACGTGCAGAGTTCCTTGGTCTCGTTTGAGCGTTTGGACATCGACAATGTCTTCGTGAACCAGCGGGGGCTGGTGGCTTCGAGCGTCGACATTCTTGAAGTGGTGGGCGGCGCGATCGACGCGGGGAATCGTCGCGCGGTGGACATCGACCACTCGAACCTGAATGTGACATTGACGAGTGTAACCTCGGTTGATGGCACCAGTCCGGGGATCGACCTGGATACGACGACCGGGACGTTTGCCGTAATGGGCGCCAGCGCGGACGCGTCCGGGGGCGTGATCGCTTCGAAGTTCGGCGCAGACGGGACGAATGACGGAATCGGTATCCTGCTGAACAACGCGACCGGCGTTTCGCTCCACCACATGCAACTCACCGACTTCGACAACTTCGCCATTCGCGGCACGAATGTGACCGACTTCGACCTGTTCAACACCACGATTGACGGAAGCAGCGGCACGAGCACGGCGCGCGAGGAAGGCTGCGTGAGTTTCGACAACCTCCATGGAAGTTCCTTCATGGTGAACAACACCATCGACGGAGGGATGGACAGCAACCTCAGGGTCGTGAACACCACCGGAACACTGAACCGTTTGACGTTGGCCGGGGGGACGATCGGGCACAACTCGGCAACTGGGAACGACGCCATGTTCGTCGAAGCTCAGGGAGCGGCTGTGGTCAACGTCACCGTAAGCGACATGACGTTCCAGGGCGCTCGAGGAGACCTTCTTCAGACAAATGCACTTGACACATCCACCATGGACGTTGTTCTGCAGGACAACACGTTTTCGAACACGCATGCGCATACGGTGAGCGGCGGCGGTGGTGTGACGTTGTCGGGCGACGGCATCGGCGACGGCATCACGGTGACGTACGACGTGTCCGGAACGACCGCGGGTTCACAGATATTCGGCGGTGCTCGGGGCAATGCGCTGACGATCTACTTCGCCAGCGGATCAGGGGCGGTATCGGGGTTCGTTCGAAATAACGAAGTCGGCGTGGGCGGCGCGCCCGGGCACGGTTCGCTCTCCGGCGACGGTATCCTGATCGGTGCCGGGGGAAGCCTCACACACCATGCGCTGGTCGAAAGCAACACGGTTCGCGAGGTCCACGGTTTCGCCGGGCTCGATGTTGTGGCGAACGGGGCGAGTAATGTCCAACTCACGATGAAGAACAACACGATCGCGCAGATCGGGGGCAGTGCGTTTGCGGCGGCGTATCTGATGGTCGGCGGTGGCGCGCTTGACACGGCCGTACTTTGCGCGGACATTCGGAACAACACGATTGATGCGCATGCGGTTTCGTCGGCCTCGGCCGTCCATTTTGACCAGATCAGTGCCGATGCGCACTACAATCTTCCGGGGTACTCCGGATCGGCCCATGGGGAATCGGGGTCTCCGCAGACCGGCGAAGCGAGTGGGTCTATCATGGCGCATCTCCTCAGCAGAGCTAACTCGCTGTCCTATGCTTCTTCCGTGGTCTACGTTGTCGATGCAACTCTGGTGCAGGGCGTGACGGGGACAGGGCCCGGGTGCGTTCAGCCTCAGCTGGTTCAGGCCGCGATGGGTGTGAACGCTGTGGCCTCCATGGATGAGCGAGTCGGCCTGCGTCGCCCGAAAGAGCGCGTCCGCGGCGGGGCGGCGGCCAAAGCGATGGAACGCCCTTCTCCGCACGCCGAGGAGGAGCCGGATATGGACGTCGCCGCCGTAGCCGTGCCGGTCTTGCCGATGGCCAAGACGATCTTGGCCGCGGCGCTGGGCGGCGTGGCGACGGACGGGACGGTGACCGTCATTGTCGGCACGTTGCCGCCCGGGAAGAGTATCACGATCTCATTTGACGTTGTGGTCGACAGTCCGTTGCCGCGACCGAGCCCGATGCAGGTGTGCAACCAGGGCAAGATCTTTGGCGACAACTTCGAAGCCATACCGACGGACGATCCGAACACGCCGGCGATCGATGACCCGACGTGCGTTCCGCTGCAGATGCAGGGGGCGTGTTGCCTGGGCGCGACCTGCTCCCACGGTTCACTGGATGACTGCCGATTCGCCGCCGGCGAGTATCTTGGAGATGACACGACCTGCGATCCCAATCCGTGCATTTGCGGCGATTTGGACGGCGACAACGATGTCGACGACTGGGACTACCAGGTCTTCATGGCGTCGTTCGGGCGACGGCTCGGCGATGGAAGCGGATTGTACAATCCTGACGCGGACTTCAACGGCGACGGGCTTGTGATCTTCGCCGACACTGGAGCCTGGCTACAGTGCTACCGTGCGTATCTTGGGGATCCTGCAGCGATGCCCGCACTCGTATCGCCCGGCGACTACGACGCTGACACCGATGTGGACGTGACGGATTACGGGATCTTCTTCGAGTGTACGCTGGGCGATGATCTGCTGATCACGATCCCCTGCCTGGCGCACTTTGACGCGAACCGCAGTAGCACGTTCGACACGTTTGACTTCGGTGCGTTCCAGCGGGCGCGGACGGCACCCGTGCCCTAGAGCAAGCTCTATCCAATTGTCGCGTTCGGTGGTCAGTTTCGCTCGGAGAATCCTGTCTGTCATCCGCTACGTTTGGACTGATTGCGCTATAACAGCCTGTTGAAGAAGTCGCTTTCGGTTGCCCAGGTGTAGCGCCACCCCTTGTGGGTGGCGTCTTACTGTGGTTTTCGTCGCCCACAAGGGGCGACGCTACATTTTTCAACGGCCTGCTAGAACAGGAGTCTCCTTCGATCGGCCCCGCGGTGGAGTGCGCGGCGGTAAGGCTATGAAAAGCAAAAGCGGCGAGGCGGCGTCGATAAGACACCGCGCTCACCGCTTTCTGTTCTACCTTCATCGTTCGCGTGAACGGACTCTATTTTACGTTGCCGTCTGCATCCAGTTCGTAGACGGAACCGTATCCGAGCTCACGAATGCCCGATTCGATCATCTCCTTGTTGCCGACGACCACCCAGACGAGATTGCGCGGCTTGATGGTTTGCTGTGCGGCTGCGCGAATCTGGTCGATGGTCAGAGAGCGAATGCTGTCGGCGTAGGTCTGGAAGTAGTCGTCCGGCAGGCCGTAGGTCACGATCTGACCGATGGAGCGTGAGACCGAGGAGCCGGTTTCCCATCGGCCGGGGAGCTTCAGGGTCTTCGATGCCTTCGCTTTGGTCACCTCGTCGTCGGTGATCTCGCGGCTTCCGAGGATGCCGTTGAGTTCCTTGGCGATCTCCATCATGGCCTCTTTGGTCTTGTCGGCCTGCACCGGCGCCGAGACGTAGAAGGGCCTCTGACCCTTGGTGCTGACGAATCGGCTTCGCGCGCCGTAGGTCCAGTGCTTGTCTTCGCGGAGGTTCATGTTGATCCTAGCGGTGAAGTCGCCGCCTAGGATCGTATTCATGGTCTCGATCGCGATTTCGTCGGGATTGCCCTTTGGCGGTGCGATGTGCGCGGCGATGATGACCGACTGCTTGGCGCCGGGGCGATTGAGCAGGTAGACGCTCGAACCGGGCTGATGCGCCACCGTGGCGAGGTTCTTCGTCGGGACACTGGCGGACGTCCAGTCTCGCAGAGCGCGCTCGAGCATCGGCTTGATCTCGCTCATGGATGTGTCACCAACGACCACGAGCGTGGCGTTGTTGGGCCGGATCCACTGGCTATGGAAGTCGATCAGAGCCTCTCGATCAATGCGCTTGACCGAGTCTTCCGTTCCCGATCCCGTCATGGGATTGCCATAGGCATGGTTCTCGCCGTAGAGGATGCGAGGGAGCACGCGCAGCGCGAGTGTGTTGGGTCTTGCTTTTTCCTGCTTGATTTGCGTAAGGCGCTGCTTCTTGAGCCGGTTGAAATCCTCCCGCGGGAACGTCGGATTCTGAATGACATCGGCGAAGATGTCCAGCGACGGCTCGAGATTCTCCTTCAGCGCGGAGAGCGCCACCGTCGAGGTGTCGAGGCTCGATCCCGCGCGGAGGCGAGCGCCGAGCATGTCGAGCTCGTCGCTGATCTCCAAAGCGGTGCGGCTCTTCGTGCCCTCGTCCATCATGGACATCGCGAGGCTGGCGGTCCCGGGGATGCCGTGTTGATCCGCCGCGTATCCGGCGTCGACGATGACGTTGAAATTGACAACGGGTACGGCGTCGCGCTGTGCCAGTACGACGTTGAGCCCGTTCGAAAGTGTCTCTCGCTCGAACTGCGGGAACCGAGCGTTTGGCGGGGCTCCAGCGACGGGCACGGAAGAGCGGTCGACGTCGGAGGGCGTGACCTCGTACTCGGGGAAGGGGTGAACCTCCATGACGTACTGGCCATCCGACAGCCATCGCTCGGCGGCGTCGCGGACTTCCGCGGGTGTCGCTTCCGCCATGTACCTCATTTGCGTCTTGTAAGCGTCCGGGCTTCCGCCGTAGACCTCGCACTTTGCGAGTACGTCAGATTTTCCGCCGAAGCCGCCAATTCGCTCGACGCCACGGATAAATGACGCGCGTTCCTGCGTCTTGATCCTCTTCAGTTCTTTGCGCGTTGGGCCCTTCGCGATGAAACGCTCCAACTCTTCATCGATCGCGGCCTCGACGGTTGCGAGGTCGACGTCGGGACGAGCCGATGCGATGATGCCCACCTGTCCGCTGATTTCACGCGGACCGATGTAGGCGCGAACGCTTGTGGCGATCTGGTCGTCATAGACGAGTCGCTTGTAGAACCTGGAGGTCTTTCCGGATGACAAGACGCTCGTGGCGAGATCGAGAAGGACGGCGTCCTTTGAGCCCCAATTCGGGACGTTCCAGGACTTGTAGAGCCTCGCTTGGGGGACTCTGTCTTCCATGATCTGGCGCTTGGTTCCGGTGCGTTTGGCGATCCATGTCTCGTGCTTGGCCACCGGGGGGCCGGCGGGAATGTCGCCGAAGAACTTCTCGACCTTCTGCTTGGCGGTTTTGGGATCGATGTCACCGGCGATGGCGATGACGGCGTTGGCTGCGCCGTAGTACTGTCCGAACCACTCGTGTACGTCCTCGAGCGACGCGGCGTTGAGATCTTCCATGGAGCCGATCACGGTCCAGGAATAGGGATGTCCGGCCGGGTAGGTGTTCTTTGTCATGGTCGAGTAGACGCGGCCGTAGGGTTGATTCTCGCCCTGCCGTTTTTCGTTCTGTACGACGCCGCGCTGTTCGTCCAGCTTGTCCTGGCTGATCGCGCCGACGAGATGTCCCATGCGATCGGACTCCATCCAGAGTGCGGTGTCGAGCGCGGTTGTCGGGACGTTCTGGAAATAGTTCGTGCGATCGTTGTTCGTCGTACCGTTCAGGTCCGTAGCACCGAGGGGGTTGAGGACTTTGAAGTAGTCGTCATCGTAGTTCTCGCTACCGTTGAACATGAGATGTTCAAAGAGGTGCGCGAACCCGGTCTTGCCGACCTTTTCGTTTTTCGATCCGACGTGGTACCAGATGTTGACGGCCACGATCGGTGCCTTGTGGTCTTCGTGGACGATCAGTGTCAGTCCGTTGTCCAGCACGAACTTCTCGAAGGGAATGTCGAGGTCCGTTTCGGTCATTGTCGGCTTCTCCATTCCGACCATCGGTACGGAGAAGTTGGCGCATCCGGCCACAACGATCGGCAGCATCAGCGAGCCGATCCATCCAAGTTGCCACATCTTGCTACGCATGGTCAATCTCCTATGCATTTAGAATCCAGTGAGGAAGGGAATCCACAATCGTCTAGCATTCTGCGGTTCGTCACCTTGCGGCGTCGCGAGCCGTACCGTTTCGGGCTTCTCATCCCGGGGCGGTCTGGCGCACGAGCCCGTCAACCCCGACGACCAGGATAGGGAGTGATCGACAGGGGGTCAAGGCTCACCCATTCTGGCTTCAGAACCGCGTGGTGGCACGAGCGTTCCTCGCGCAGCGATCGCCGCTACGGTAAGACGCTAAACCACGCATCCTCACGCCGCACGACCTGGCCCCACGCGCCCGGTCAGTAGTCTTCCCAGCTCCTGATTTCGAGCGTTTCGAGCTTCTTCTGGCACAGGGCGTGGATGAATCGCTGGGCGAGTTGGATGTTCGTAATGAGAGGGACGCCGAAGTCGACGGCGGTGCGGCGGATCATGTAGTCGTTGGTCAGTTCCTGTTCCGAAGCGTCCTTGGGTATGTTGATCACCAGGTCGAGCGTTCCCGACCGGATCAACTCCAGGGCATTGGGCGATTCGTTGTCGAGAGGCCAGTGAACCGCTGAAACCTCGACGGCGTTTCCCGAAAGGAACGCGGCTGTTCCCAGCGTACCGAACAGCTTCGCGCCGTAGCCGGCCAGCGCGATGGTGCTCCTTAGAAACGCGGCCTTCTCCTCCACCGGACCCGTACTCAACAAGACGCGCCGAACCGGAAGGCGATAGCCGACCGACAAGAGGGCCTTGAGGAACGCATCCTCGAAGTCTTCGCCAATGCAGCCGACTTCGCCAGTGGAAGCCATTTCGACGCCGAGAATCGGGTCGGCACCGGCGAGTCGGGTGAAGGAAAACTGCGGTGCCTTGACGCCGACATAGTCGAGCTCGAAGGCGGACTTGTTGATCTGCGGAATGGGTTTGCCCATCAGGACACGGGTCGCGATCTCGATGAAGTCGACCTTGAGCGTTTTGGATGCAAAGGGGAACGATCGAGAAGCACGCAGGTTGCACTCGATCACCATCACCTTGTTTTCGCGGGCCATGTATTGAATGTTGAATGGTCCGTTGATGCGCAGCGCTTTGGCGACTTTGGCGGCGATGCGTTTCGCCCGGCGCGTGGTTTCGATGTAGGTTCGTTGCGGGGGGAGCACGAGCGTGGCGTCACCGGAGTGAACGCCGGCGTTCTCCACGTGTTCCGACATGGCGTAGACGAGGATCTTTCCGTTCTGTGCGACCGCGTCGAGTTCTATCTCCTTTGCGCCGGTGATGAACTTCGTGATTACGATCGGATGATCTGGGGAAACGTCGGCGGCACGCTCGAGCACCTTGCGAAGGCTCGCGGAGTCTTCCGCGACGGCCATGGCGGCACCCGATAGAACATAGGACGGTCGGATCAAGACAGGGTAGCCAACTCGCTGGGCAAACGTTTCGGCGGCGTCGGCGCTCGTGACTTCGTCCCACGGGGGTTGGTCGATGTCCAGGCGATCGCAGAGCGCGGAGAACTTGTGCCTGTTCTCGGCGTTGTCCACGGACTCGGCGGAGGTTCCGAGGATGGGGATGCCCTCGCCGTGCAGCACCGGCGCGAGGTTATTGGGTGTCTGTCCGCCCATCGAGACGACGACACCCTTGAGGTTTTCGAGTTCGCTGATATCGAGCACGGTCTCGGCGGAGATTTCGTCAAAGTAGAGTCGATCGCACTCGTCGTAGTCTGTGCTGACGGTTTCGGGGTTGCAGTTGAGCATCAGCGTGGTGTGCCCCAGCGCTCTGAGCGTGTGAACCGTGTTTACGCAGCACCAATCGAACTCAACGGAACTGCCTACGCGATAGGCGCCGGGGCCCAAGACAAGAACGGTGTCGGCAATGTCAAACGTGACATCGTGTTCGGTGCCGTGATAGGTGAAGTAGAGATAATTGGTGCGTGCCGGATACTCCGCGGCCAGGGTATCGATCTGCTTGACGCAGGGGCGAATCCCGGCGCTGTGCCGCGCTGCGCGGATGTCGGCTTCCGGTTTCCCGGTAAACGCCGCAATCTGGCGATCGGAAAACCCAGCCTGTTTGGCTGTTCGCAGTCGCTCGGCTGAGACGCGGTCTCCGTCGCCTTTCAGTTCGCTTGCGATTTTCGTTAGCCGAAGGACTCTTTCGAGGAACCAGGGATGAATCTTCGTCAAATCATGCACGCGCTCGACCGACAGACCCTGCGCGAGTGCCTCGGCGACGGCGAACGCGCGCCGATCGGTCGGTTCCGCCAGTTCCTTTTCGAGGTCGTCAAAGTGCATGTCGTTGCAGAGGACGGCGCCATCGACGCCGATGTCGAGCATCCGCAGTGCCTTCTGGAACGCCTCTTCGAAGGACCGCCCGATGGCCATCACCTCGCCGACGGATTTCATGCCGGAGCCGATCCGCGCGGAGACCGTTCGGAACTTCTTCAGATCCCATCGAGGGACCTTGACGACGATGTAGTCGAGGGCGGGCTCAAAGCAGGCGCATGTCGTTCCGGTGACCTTGTTGGGCACAGCGCTGAGCGCGTGGCCCAGTGCGAGTTTGGCCGCCACGAACGCCAGTGGATATCCCGTGGCCTTCGACGCCAGCGCGGAGCTTCGGGAGAGGCGGGCGTTGACCTCGATGACGCGGTAGTCGTCCGATTCCGGATCGAGCGCATACTGAATGTTGCACTCGCCGACGATGCCGAGGTGGCGAATCACGCGTATCGCTATCTCGCGCAACTTGTGGTATTCGTGATTGGTCAACGTCTGACTCGGCGCCACGACAATCGACTCACCCGTGTGAATGCCGAGTGGATCGAAGTTCTCCATGTTGCAGACCGTGATGCAGTTGTCGAACGCGTCACGGACGACCTCGTACTCGACTTCCTTCCAGCCGCTCAGCCACTCTTCGATCAGAACCTGAGACGTGTGCGCAAACGCTGCCTGGGCCCGTTGTCGAAGAGACGCTGCGTCGACACACATTCCCGACCCAAGACCACCCAGGGCATAGGCAATCCGCAGCATGATGGGATAGCCGATCTCCGTAGCCGCCGCGACCGCCTCTTCGACGGATTGAGCGGCGCGGCTACGGGGGACCTTTACGTCGATTTCCGCGAGGCGTTGGTTGAACAGTCCACGATCTTCGGTCTCGCGAATGGTCTCGACGGGGGTGCCGAGCACGCGAACGCCATACTTTTCCAGTACGCCGGCGTCGGCCAGGGCGATTCCGCAGTTCAACGCCGTTTGCCCGCCGAAGCTCAGAAAGATGCCGTCGGGGCGTTCCTTTCGGATCACCTGTTCAACGAAGTGTGGGGTGACCGGAAGCAGGTAGACCCGATCGACCAGGCGTTCCGACGTTTGCACGGTTGCGATGTTGGGATTCACCAGAATCGTTCGAATCCCTTCTTCGCGAAGGGCCTTGATCGCCTGGCTGCCGGAATAGTCGAACTCTCCGGCCTCACCGATTTTCAGTGCCGAGCTGCCCAGGATCAGTACGGTTCGTGGAAGCTGGACATCGGGCTCACCGTTTGGATGGGCGTTCATTTGAGCATCTCCAGGAACTTGCTGAAGAGCCCGGTCGTGTCCGTCGGTCCCGGTGTGGACTCGGGATGGAACTGAACGCCTCGAGCCGGTTTCCACTCATGGCGTATACCTTCGTTCGTTTGGTCGTTGGCATTGACGAACCATTCCCGCCACCCCTCGGGTAGCGTGCTGCCATCAACGGCGTAACCGTGGTTCTGAGAAGTGATATAGCACCGTCGCGTGCCGACTTCGAGGCAGGGCTGATTCTGTGATCGATGTCCGAACTTGAGCTTGTAGGTATCCGCGCCGGCGGCCAGCGCTAGAATCTGATTCCCCAGGCAGATCCCGAACGTCGGGACCTTGTCAGCGAGCGCCCGGCGCGCGTGCTCGACCGTCTTGTCTGCCATTTTCGGATTGCCCGGACCGTTGGACAGGAACAAACCGTCAAAGTCCTCGTCGAAGAAATCGTAATCCCAGGGGACTCTCAGGACCCTCGCTCCGCCACGGACGAGGCTTCGGATGATGTTGGCCTTCACGCCGGTGTCGACCAGAACCACGCGCGGGCCGTCGTTTCCATACCAGACGGGCTCCGGAAAGCTGACCGCCGCCACGAGGTTGTCGTGGTTGGGGTCATGGAACTCGGTATCATCACCGTCTCGGAGGATTTTTCCGAGCATCGCTCCCTGGCTGCGGATGTGCTTGGCCAGCGCGCGGGTATCGACGCCTGTGAGGCATGGAACGCCCTCGGCGTCCAACCATTGCTGGAGTGTTCTAGAGGCCGACCAGTGCGAGGTGTCGTGGCTGAGCGTCGCCACGATCAGTCCTTTGACATGGATCTTGCCCGATTCAAAACCCGTCGGGAGGTTCAGCTCGTCCGGGTGATTCTCCGGGACGCCGTAGTTCCCAACCAGCGGATAGGTCAGAACGAGAATTTGCCCCGCGTAGGACGGATCGGTCAGCGACTCCGGGTATCCGACCATTCCCGTATTGAAAACAACCTCCCCGGCTGTTGGACGCTCGGCGCCAAAACAGCTTCCAGGGAACTCAACGCCGTCTTCTAGAACGAGAACACCAGGCCGCGACATCGGCGGAGAGTGTAGCGACGATCCAATGGCGGGACAACGGGACAGCAGAAGATAAGCGCCCTGCCTGTGAAATACTGACGCATCAGTCGATCAGCGACGAGGCCGGTGTGTGGCACCGTGTTCACCCGTATCCACGAGCGGATTCTTCCTGGGCACCGGAATCCGACCGAACCTGGGTCTGGTGGGGCGGACTCGCTCGCCCAGTACGGGCTCCACCGGCGTGACGGAAAAACCGAGGAAGGATGCGAGCCGGACGAACACGGACTTTCCGTCTTCGACGACCAGGTAAAGTGCGGGGATCATCAGAAGCGTCAGTACGGTCGCGAAGGCTACACCCGCAGCAATCGAGATCCCCATCGGAATCAAAAACCTGGCCTGGAATGACGTCTCGAGCAGCAGCGGAGCGAGCCCCAGAATCGTCGTGATGGACGTCAGCATGATGGCACGCATTCGCGCCCGCCCACCCTGAACGACCGCCTCATGGGTCTCCATGCCTTCCGCACGCCGATGGTTGATCCAGTCGACGAGGATCAGCGCGTCGTTCACAACGATGCCGGTAAGGGCAACCAAGCCGATGATCGACATGATGGTCAGGGGATACCCCATGACAAAGTGTCCGGCCACCGCGCCGATCAGCCCGAAGGGTATCGCCGTCATCACGATCAACGGCTGGACGTAGCTCTTGAACAACGCCGCCAGGAGCACGAAGACCAGTGCGGCGGCGACGATGAAATCGCGCCAGAGCGATCCGAACGCCTTGGCGAACTCACGCGCCTGCCCGCCGAATTCGAACGTGGTGCCCGGAAACTCACGTTCGAGCTGAGGAAACGCCGCCGCCAACTCCACATTCACCTGGCGGGCGTTGCCGACGGTCTGATCGACATCCGCGGTAATCGTCACGGTTCGCTTTTGGTCTTTGCGCTTGATACTGGCAAACGAGCGACCCTCTTGAATCTTCGCCACTTCGCGGAACGGAACCAGTCTGCCCGCCCCCGATGCTACCCACATGGACTCGATGTCGGACAATCGCCGTCGCGCCGATTCGGGATATCGAACCATGATCCGTACGTCTTCCCGATCTCGCTGCACCTTCCTGGCTTCGATTCCGTAGAAGGCGCCTCGGACCTGCGTGGCCAGGGACCGGGTCGTGAATCCCAGGGCGCGCGCCGAATCCAGCAGTTCGATCTGTACCTCGCGGCGACCGGCGTCGAAATCGTCGTCGATGTCGAAGACGCCCGCGTAGCCCGCCAGTTCTTCCTTCAGCTTCCCGGACACTTCGACCAGCTCGGTCAGACTCTCTCCGCTGATCTCCACCTGAATGGCTGCCCCGCCCGGTCCACCGTGCATCGCGCTGAACTTCAGTGCGTTGACACCGGGAATATCGCGCGTCTTGGCTCGCAACTCTCGCAGAATCTCCTCACTGTTTCGGTCGCGCTCCTCGATGCCCGTCAGCTCGACGATCAGCTGGCCGAGGTGCGACCCCGCGGATACACCCACCATGTCTTCCGAATACTGGGTCCCTATGAGTGTGTAGAGCGAATCGAGTTCGGAGCCCAGGTCGACGGTGGCCTGTTCAACGACACTGATCGCGCTGTCGGTCTCGTGGACCGGAACGCCGACAGGCATCTTCAGGTTGGCCAGGATGGTCTCGGAATCCATCTTTTGTACGAAAACGATCGGCACTCGGCCGCCGGCGATCATTCCTACGGCCACGATCATCACACCGGTCAGTGCGGCCAACGTAACGTATCGATAGGTCGTGGCCTTTCGCAGCAAACGTTCATATCCGCCGAGCAAGACGGTCTTCAGCACAAAGGCCTGAGTTGATCGCACGCGCTCGAACCAGCGTTGGCTCCCCGGGGTTCGTTCAATGTCTGCGATCGGTCGTACCGGTTTGAGCCATTCGGCCAGGTGGGAGGGGAGTATGGAAAGCGCCTCGAAAAGGGATACGCTCAGCGCGCAGATGACGATCACCGGGAGTACGCCCATGAAGTCGCCGATCTGCCCCTCGATGAACAACAGTGGGGCGAACGCGACAATTGTCGTCACAATGGCACAGAGCACCGGCCAGGTGACCGCCTCGGCGCCGCGAACCGCGGCGAGCCGCGGTTCCATGCCTTCCTCGACTCGGGTAAACACGTGTTCGCCGACGATGATGGCGTCGTCCACGAGCAATCCCAGAACGACGATCAGTCCGAACGCACTGATCAGATTCAGGGAGATCCCCATGACGCGCATAACGATCAGCGTTCCGATCAACGCCAACAGAAGACCCATACCCACCCAGAACGCGACCCGCCAGTTCAGAAAGAGCAGCAGCGACAGGAAGACGAAGAGAAGACCCCAAAGACCGTTGCGTTTGAGCAGGTCCAGCCTTCCCTCAATGAATCGCGCGAGATTGGTCGATGTCTTGAGCGCTCCGCCGGTGGGATAGGGTTCGTTCCAGGCGCGTTCGTAGACTTTTTCGACTTGATCACGAATGCCAAGGCGGAATTTCAGAGACGCCCACCAGTCGCGATCCAGCGGCTGGTGCATCTTTCCCGCCACCAATGCCTTGACCTTGTTCGCGATGTCGATCGCGTCTTGTCTGGGCGTCTTGAGTACCGTCACGCCGACGCTCGGCTTCGCGTTGAATCGACTCTCGAGGTCGGAATCCTGGAACCCGTCGATGACCTGAGCGATCTCGTCCAGGCGCACGACCTTGCCCGAAGGATCACTGCGCACAATGGTCCTACCGATCGGTTGGGCTTGATCTTGCTCACCCAGGGTCCGGATGGAGACATTGGCGCCGGAGGTCTTGAGCTGGCCGCCGGGAAGATCGAGGTTCGCCCTTGCGATGGCGTCCGCGATACTCGGAAGCGAGAGCTTGTATCGATTGAGCTGCGCGGGATCCACCTCCACGCTGATCTCATCCGGACGCGTTCCCTGCAGCACGACCTCGGTAATTCCGGGAATCATGAGCAGTTCATCGCGCAGCCGGCGACCGGTGTCCTTCAGCGTCTCTTCATCCAGGTCGCCGAAGTACGAAACGTTGATGACCGGCAGCATGGGCTCGAACTTGGTGACGCGGGTCTCCTCGGCGTCTTCGGGGAAGTCCTCTCGCCGGATGGTGTCGATCGCGGCCTTGACGTCCGACACGACCTGGTCGACGTCATCAACGTCGTTCCGCAGGAGGATCATGATGCTGCTGAACCCCTCGCCGATCGTCGTGTTGATCTCGTCAATCTCCTCGAGGTCCTTGATGACCTCTTCGATCTTGACGGCGATACCTTTCTCGACTTCCGCCGGTGTAGCGCCGGGATACACCGTCGTGACCATGACGGCGTTCGGCGTGATCTCCGGGAACATCTCTCGCAGAAGGGTGACGGCAGAGTATCCGCCGCCGATGAGGATCGACCACATCAACAGGTTGACGAGCACGGGATTCTGAACGCTGAATCGCGGCAACGAGGTCATCGTTCGTCTCCGGCGTTGATGACCGGTGGGGAGGACGCATTGGCCCTGGCGTCAAGTGGCGCGTCATCGATGGCGTTGGTGGGCGGTTCCTCCACGCGCACCCTGGCGCCGTCAAAGAGCTTATCGAGATTGGTGTAGACCAATCGGTCGCCCGGCTTCAGTTCACCGGTCACGACCGCCCGCTCGCCCACGATCCGTTCGATGACAATGGAGCGCAGGTGTATCACTTCGTCATTGGCGACGTAGACCTCATCGGCGACGATCGCGCCACGCGGCACCGCGACGACCTTCTGCAGCAACGGCCCCTCGACCCGAGCCGTCAAAAACGAACCAGGAATCAGAGGCTGCGACTGCTCGTCGTTGTTCACCTCGATGTAGGCGGCAAACGTCCGGCTCTGCGCGTCCGAGGAGGGCGCAATGCGGGCGATGGTTCCCATCCACTGGACACCGGGCTGACTGTCGACTTCGAGCGTGCATCGTGCTCCGAGGTGAACGTCTGCACGAACCGAAGAAGCGAGTTCGACGGGAATCTCGACCAGCCGCGTCGAAATCAGATGGACGATTTCCGCGCCCAAAAGCACATGATCACCGGCGTCAACGGCCACACGAACGACCTCACCGGAAAAAGGTGCCTTGATCCCGCATCGGTCGATGTCGAGCTGGGCAAGCGCGGCGTCTGCCGCCCGCGCGGTGCCCATCGCCTCCAGAACCGCGCGCCGAGGCGCGACCAAATCGATCTGGTTCTGGTAGGCGGTCAGTTGTCGGCGCGATTGCTGATACGCCAGCCGGGCAAAGTCGAGTTCCTTCTTTGAAGCCGCCTCCCGCTCAAAGAGCCCCATGAGTCGATTCCACTCGTTGCGGTTGACTTCGACTTCCTGCTTCGCGATGGACACCAGTCTTTGCGTGTTGCTCTTCTCGACGTCGAGCTGATCGATCTGTGCTTCCATATCCGCGATGGACGCGCCGGCTTTGGCGAGTTGCTGTCGGTACGGCCGGTCATCAATTCTCACGAGCAGCTGGCCCGATTCGACGTGGACACCGTCGTTGAGACCCTCGGACACTTCGACGACGACCCCGCGGACCTCTGATGCGAGGATCACGTCAACATCGGCGCGAGCGCTTCCGTAGCCCGTGAAGATCTCTCGAAGGTCCTCTTCAACGATCGTGCGCACGTTGACCATCGGAGGAAGCGGCGCGTCCAAGCTCCGCTCGGCCTCCGGTTTCGTTGAATACAACCACACGGCCGCCACGATCCCGAACGCCAGGAAGATCGCGATGAGTGCGAATGAAGAGATGAACTTTCTTAGTCCCGTTGTCATGGTGATCCTCAGCCGACCGAGAAGCGATAACGTTGTCACCTATTCTAGGGGCAGCGTACGGACTTTCGCCAGTGCTCATCGAACCTATTGTGAGTCGGCACAAACAGCGCTCACAATACAGCTACCTTGCCCGCCGATAGACTTGGCTGCATTCGCGGGACCGGGCATTGAGGCGCTGGACGAAATCCGACAAATGTCCGCCCAAGAGAATGGCTCAAAGACAACGGGGCGGCGGGGCGGCTTTGCGGTCTGCTTACGAATTCGCGGAAGCCGCCAGGCGTTCCCGAAGCCAATCCACCGTGACACCTTTCTGGGCAAGAAGCTCCGCGAGACCGTTCGTGGGATCTCTCAGCAAGCCCAGCAGCAGATGGGGGGGCTCGATCTCACCGGCACCGAGGCGATTGGCGGAATCCACTGCCAGAATCAGCGTATGCCAGAATGTGGGGGACCGAAACGCCTTCGCCAGTTCCTGCTGATGGACCCACTCGAAATCACCGTGCCTCGAGTGCGTCAGATCGTGCGTTGTGTCCGCGCTGGACCGCAGAAGCGCAAGTGTCTTCTCCCGAAGCTGATCCAGATTCAAACCCTGATCACCAAGCACCTGGGCCGGAATGCTCCCGCCGTGTGCGAGAAGACCCAGGATCAGGTGCTCCGTGCCGACATAGCGGTGATTGAGCTTGCGGGCCTCCTGGATCGCCAGGTTGATCACGGCACGGAGTTCCTCCGTATGCGCGCGCCTCCCCAGCGTGCTCTTGGCCGCGCCCTTTTCCAGGCGAGCGCTGACCTCTTCGCGAACCTTGCCGAGGTCCACGTCGAGCACCCCCAGAGCCTCTGTCGCGACGCACTCGCCCTCGGCGATGAGACCCAACATCAAATGCGCCGGACGCAGGTCGGTATCGTTGAGCTTCCCGGCCTCGAGGTTGGCCAGCGCCATCGCGTGTCGCGCCCGGTCGGAAAATCGTTCTTGCATGTTGGAGGTTCTCCTAGCTGATGGCAATAAGACCGCTGCCCGGGTGTTGCCCGTTCAGCCTTGGCTCACAGATCAAAACGCCTCAGACGATTCTGTTAC
The DNA here is from genome assembly GCA_029260135.1 of Phycisphaerae bacterium. Classification (GTDB taxonomy): domain Bacteria; phylum Planctomycetota; class Phycisphaerae; order UBA1845; family UBA1845; genus OFTM174. The sequence goes on from JAJDDV010000038.1 coordinate 25,909, forward strand.
GAAGGCTCTGCCGGAATCCGACGAGGCCGAACACCATCACGACGAGCGCCACCGTACTCGTACTCCCGCAGAAATTCACCGTCGTGCCGCCGCCGCCCGGGAGGACGAGTATCACCTCGCAACCGTCAAAGTCGACCGATGCCCCCAGCGCCGTCCCGAAGCAGAGATCATCACAGTCATCAACGCCGTCGAGGTCATTGTCGAGCTGTCCGCACGAACACCCGTTGGCGTCGGCGAGCTCCAGCGGCGGCGTATTCGGACAGAGATCGAAACAGGAGTCGATCCCGTCCAGGTCGTCGTCCAGCTCTTCGCAGGCGCATCCGTCCGCTTCCGCCAGGAAGCTCAGCGGCGTCTCCGGGCAAAGATCGATGCAGTCATCAACGCCGTCGAGGTCACTGTCGAGCTGTCCGCACGAACAGCCCACCCCATCGGCAACTTCGTCGAACAGCGTATCGGGGCAGAGATCCAACGCGTCGGCCACGCCGTCGTCATCCTCGTCAACGCACTCCTCCGGAACATCCCACTGGGGGCACGCCTCACAGGGCACGTCGAAGAACTCCTCGGGGAATAGACCCGTCGAGCCTGGCTCGCCGGTAAACTCGTTCACGTTGACGACGTCGCCTTGCGAGGTCAGCCACCAGAGCGTACGGAAACCGTCCCCGTCTTCGACGAACTCGATGGTTCCGGCGGGGTCATCCAGGAACCAGACCAGACCGTCACCGTCCACGAACGTATCGAGGAAGATGACGTCCGTGCCGGTGATCCCGGCGAGCTGACCGGTGTCGGACAGGACCACCAGTTCGATGTTCGCCGCGTTGACGACGTCACAAACCGAAGGGGAACCCTCGTCGACATAAAGGAGCCATGGTGCAGCCTGGGCGGCGGATGAGACGCCTAGCTGACCCCAGAGACCGAAGGTGGCGATCACGCCCAATACAATCACTTTGGAAGAGACCACACTTCCGGCGGTCCTGCTCTTGGCAAACGACATAACGATCTCCTGTTGATACCCTGCGACGGCATTGTCGTAGGGCGAGGGCATAGCCGCCTTGCAGCGCTTGCTCATTTTCCTTCATTCGACGAGTAGCGGCACGGGTGACTCCGCTCGCGCGTCGCCTACGCGACCTCAAGGCGAAAAGCGAATGCGGAACTCGACCTCACGATACAGGTCTTCATACGTCGCCGCAAACCGACGTTCGTATTCCTGCTGCGCACCGGCGCGGGCGTCGAATTCGTCCCTCTCCACGCGCTCTTCGATATCGAGGATTCTCCGGTCGGCGCCGGCACGAACCAGTTCCTTCTCGATATTCCGGATGGTTTCCGAAGTGCAACGCCTGAGACCTCGAAGGCAGGCGTCACGGCGATCGTCCATCAGCGAGATGTACGCCTCGAGCCTCTCCTGCGATTCGCGAAGGAAATCAAGCTTCGCGGCGTGAAAAAGTATCGACTCGTCCTCGATGTGGCAGCCGTCGCGCGCGATCAACAGCATGATCTCATCCAGGTCGATCGGCTCGTGATAGTCGGCCAGGCCTTCCACGAACAGACCCCAGAGGTCGAGGGCCTTCTTGCGATGCCCATCTTTGACATGCTGGATCATCAGATGAACCTGCCCGCGGTGGCGTTCCTCAAAGCGATTCAGTACGACAGGTCTGACCCTGGCACTGCGAGCCATGATGGGGCGAATGTCCAGCCGGCCGTCATCGCGGCGATGATGCCGGGCAACGCGAACGTGTCCGTACGCCTTGCGCGGACGAACATAGGACTTGCGTTTCTGCGTTCGCCGGGCGTCGGACGCGGCTGCAGATCCGCTGCTTGGACTGCGCACGGCCCGAGCCTTCTTTGGCGATGCAGGCTTCTTCTCGACGCGTTTCTTTCTCGGCGGCTCCGCGCGCACAGGGCGAACAAGCGGATTGCCGAGCAGCACACAGGTGAGCAACATCACCGTTCCAGCAGGTAGCGAGCACCTTATCATCACGGTTCTCCTTTCATCTACTTCGAACGGTTTGACTTCGGCCTTCTTTACCCCCGGCACAGTGGCGGGGGTGCCCACGCCGTACGCGCGAAAGGCCACACCAAGCAGTCCGCAGGGTGGCGATGTGGCGGCCACCGCAGACAGCCTACCCGGATGAATGGCGGAAAGAAAGCGGCCGGCGGATGCCGACTCGCAAGGCGGAGCGGGTATCGGCGAGCGTTCCGTGTGACAGGCAGCCGCGTTGTTCACACGCGACCCGCCTGACACGTTTGCCATCGGGGCGCAAAGAGGGTAAAAGTACCGCCCTTGTCGCTGGGGGCTATCCGACGAAAGAGCGACCCGCAAGCGGGCTCACTATCGCAAGCGGGCTTACTATCGTTGGCGGGCTCGGCACGGCAAGACGGCTTGCCCGTACCGTCGCAAATCGGACGATGTGATCGGTTTCGAGCCCATCGCACGCGACGACGCTCTGCAGGCTACGCGGCGTTGAATGACCTGCTTTCAAAAAGTGAGTGCATAGAACGTGAAGAACACGACGATACGAAATGTCGCCATCATCGCACACGTCGACCACGGGAAGACCACCCTGGTCGATCAAATGCTGCGCCAATGCGGTCAGTTCCGTGACGCGCAGGTGAGCGGAGAGCGAATCCTCGACTCCAACGATCTGGAGCGCGAACGCGGAATCACCATCCTCGCCAAGAACATCGCCATCATCTACAAGGGCACCAAGATCAACCTCATCGACACGCCGGGGCACGCGGATTTCGGTGGCGAAGTCGAGCGCGTCTTGAAGATGGCCGACGGTTGCCTGCTGCTCGTGGATGCATTCGAAGGGCCCATGCCGCAGACGCAGTTCGTGCTCCGCAAAGCCTTCGAGAACGGTATCCGCCCCGTCGTTGTGATCAACAAGATCGATCGGCCCGACGCGCGCCCCGATGCCGTACTCGATGAGGTCCTCGATCTCTTTATCGAACTGGGCGCCGACGACGAGGCGCTCGAGTTCCCCACCGTCTTCGCCTCAGCCACTCAGGGTTACGCTTCGCGCGATCACAGCGAGCGATCCGACGACATTTTCGTCCTTTTCGATACGATCATCGACCACGTGCCTCCGCCCGAGGTGAAACCGGACGCGCCGCTCCAGATGCTGATCACGACGCTGGACTACAGCGACTATGTCGGCCGCATCGGCATCGGTCGCGTCTTCGCCGGAACGATTCGGGCGGGTCACGATGTCACGGTGATCCACCGCGACGGCACCCAGCGTAAGGAACGAATCGGCGAGCTGTTCGCCTTCGACGGACTTGGGCGAAGGAAAGTCGCCGAAGTCCCGGCCGGCGATATCTGTGCGGTCGTCGGGCTGGAGACGGTCGACATCGGAAATACGATCGCCTGCATCGACAACCCCATGCCGCTTCCGATCGTCCGGATCGACGAACCGACGCTGCACATGACCTTTCGCGTCAACGACTCACCCTTTGCCGGACGTACCGGTGAGTTTCTCACGTCCCGGCACATTCGGGATCGCCTGGAAAAAGAGATGCAGAGCAACGTCGCCCTGCGCGTCGAACCGGGACAAACGCCTGAAGAGTTCCACGTCTCCGGACGCGGGATGCTTCATCTCTCCGTGCTCATCGAGAACATGCGCCGAGAAGGATTCGAACTCGCCGTGGGCAAGCCGAAGGTCATCTATCGCGAACTCGACGGCAAGAAGACCGAGCCGATCGAACTCTGCGTGGTCGATGTACCGTCGCAACATGTCGGGACGGTCATGGAGCTGATGGGAGGCCGGCGCGGCATCTGCAAGACCATGGAAACACGCGGTGAGTCCAGCTCGATGGAGTTCACCATACCCGCCCGAGGGTTGATCGGACTGCGAAACCGGATGCTCACCGCCACCAACGGCACGGCCATCATGCACCACAACTTCTACGAATACGAGTTCTTTCGGGGCGACATTCCCGGTCGGCTCAACGGGGTCATGATTGCGGCGGAACCAGGGCAGGTGACCGGTTACGCGCTCAACAACTTGGCCGATCGCGGCGATTTCTTCAGCGCGCCTGGCGAGCAAGTCTACGAGGGGCAGATCATGGGCGAGCACTGCCGCGACAACGATCTTCCTGTGAACGTCTGCCGTGCCAAGAAGATGACCAACATCCGAGCTGCCGCTGCTGATAAAACGGTTGTGCTCCGACCGCCCCGCGGCATGACGCTCGAAATGGCCTTGGAGTTCATCGCGGACGACGAACTCGTTGAAGTGACGCCCGGCGCCATTCGCATGCGCAAGCGGTTCCTTAAAGAAGTGGATCGTCGGCGCGCGAGCCGTAAATAGCCCGATCCTCAGCCCGTCGAACGCAAGATCGCCCGCACCGGGCTCGCGTCGAAGCCGACCAATCTGAGGGGTAAGGCGATCAACTCATAGAGGCCTTCCGGAACGTCTCGCAGGACGAGCCCTTCGAGAATGGCCATGCCGTACGCGAGGAATCGCTGGTGGCATGGCAGGTCCTTCGACGAAAAAAGATCCACGCTCGGTGTGTCGATGCCGACCGTCCGCACTCCTCCTTCGTGAAGCCAATCCACAAGTTCGGGCGAGAGTGCTGCATAGTCTTCCTGGAAGCGTTCCGGATCGGGATACGTACCCGTGGCGATGAGCACTCGCTTTGCCTCGACCGAAGCTCCGAGCATCGCCGGCGTAACGCCCGTAGCTCGAGGCGCATCCACGCGCACGACCTGGCAGGGCCCCAGAAAGTGATCGAGCGACAATTGATCGATCGCCTCGGCATCGACCCCGTAATGACTCGGCGCATCGGCATGAGCGCCAACATGTACTGTCGTGTGCAGCGTAGATAGCGTCAGGTTCTCTCCCCGCTTCATGTCGAGCAGGACCTCACGCGACGGCGGCGTATCGCCCGGCCACACCGCCATGGACGGCGTGATCGGTGGCGTAATGTCGATGATCTTCATCAAGGCCCATCTCCAACCGGGCGAACCGTTATCGGTTTCGCCGGAGTCGTCGCTCCATCAGTACACGGCCCTCCATCGGCAAGCCGACCCGAGCTTCAACGACCCAGCCCTTCTTCCGTATCTTAAGACCGCATCACCGCCGCCCGCAAGACGGTGCGGCGACGGACGTGACCACCGCCCTGACCGATTCCGGAAGATCCGCGGCCGTGAATCTCACCATTCTTACCGCGCAGTGCGCTCGGGAAGAAATACTCCCGGCCTGTCGTCGAATACGGCGAAGACATGGGGTTTGCGGGTCCGATCCGTGGAGGGGGTACCGCCGCAATCTTCTGTTCCAGGGCCGCGCTCGATCACGGGCGTTTCCCCGGAATGATGCGATAAGAACTCAATCGCCCCTACGCTGAAAGGAAAAAGCAGGATGGAACATCCGTTCGTACCAAGCCGACTCGCCCCGGTGCTCTCGCTTACCCTGGCAACACACTTGCTGATGGCGTGTCCATCCACCGCACAAGAGATCACCGTCTTTCGGGACGTCGCCGTCGTCCCCATGACCAGCGAAACCGTGCTCGATGCGCAAGACGTCGTCACGCGCGGAAGTGAGATCGTCGCGATCTCGCCGACCGGATCGACGCCCGTTCCACAGAAGGCAACCGTCATAGACGGCGAAGGCATGTACCTCATGCCGGGGCTGGCGGATATGCACATTCATCTCGACACGGGGTGGCCGGTCGACCCGTTGGCGCTCTATGTTGCCAACGGCGTGACCACCGTTCGAGACATGGCCGGATCCGAACTACTGCCACCCTTGCGACGCGAGGTCGAGAAGGGGGCTCGGCTTGGTCCGAACCTTCTGGGCACATCGCCCTGTGTGTGGGGGTGGGAGACCACGCCTTCGCGGTTGGTCGTTGAGCACAAAAAGATGGGTTACACCGCGCAGAAGATCAACTCCTATCTTTCGCCCCGGGACTTCCGCCTCGTGATGCGGCAGGTCAAGCGTCGTGACATGTACGGCGTCTGCCACATCCCGTTCCGCGTCGGACTCGACGGTGTGCTCGAAGCGAAAATGGACGAGATCGCGCACATCGAGGAACTGGTCTTTGAAATGGCCGATCTGGATCGAAACGACCCTCGGCTCAAGAGGGTGGAAACGGAACCCGAGTGCATCATCGAGGCCTTCGAAAAGAAGTTCGACACCACAATGACCGCCGAGTTGCTGAAGGAAGCCGTCCGCCCGGAGGCTCGTGAAATGGCAAGAAAAATACGCGCCGCCAACGTCACTATCTGCACGACGCTGGCAACCACTGAGTTAGTGGGGCAAAAGGTCAACAATGCAAGCGGTGTCTGGGCGCGTGACTATGGACCGTACTTTCCCAAGCGCTTTCGTAATGCGATGAAATCGGGCTCGGACCGACACCTGGTCGCGTTCCGGGGGAAGGAGTGGGCCGCACGACTCTTGTTCGAAATGTCCCGGACGGTTCTCGAAGAGTTGAAGGCTGCCGGAGTCGCTATGGTGCTGGGGACCGACGCGGGCCCCTGGCGTCTCGGAACCGCTCCCGGGTTTGCCATGCACGATGAGCTGCGAATACTGACCGAGAACGGCCTGTCCCCCTATGAGGCGATCGCCCTCGGCACGCGAAACGCAGCCAAAGTCGATGTGGCGATGAAAGGAAAAGGCGACTTCGGGACGATCGAGGTCAAAAAGAGAGCCGACCTAATCCTCCTCGATCACAATCCGCTGGATGATGTCAGCCACATTCGCAACCACCGTGGTGTCATGGTGGCCGGAAAACGGCATCCGCGCGAGCAACTGGATCAGGCCATCGCACTGAAGAACTGACGTGTGCGTCAGCACAAGGCGCAACCGCCGACCGGCTAGCTCGCACTCGCTCCTACGACCTCGCTGAGTGGTTTTCCGTTCACCACCGTGCACACCCGGTTTCGGCCGGCTCCTTTGGCCGCATAGAGCTGTGTATCCGCGCATTTGATAATGTCCGCCGCGTCCGACTCGTCGACAATATCAGTATACACGGCGGCGCCGATGCTGATCGTCACGCTCAGCTTCTCGCCCTCCCACGCGACGGACGTCTCCTCAACGGTTCGCCGCAGCCGCTCCGCCAAGACGCTTACGCCTTCCACCGTAGCTTCGGGTGCGACCACCGCAAACTCCTCGCCGCCGTAACGGGCAACATAATCGACTTTTCGGATGTTCGAGTCGAGTACACGTGCTACCGTTTGAAGGACGCGGTCGCCCGCCTGGTGACCGTACGTGTCGTTGAACGTCTTGAATCGATCAACGTCCATCATCAGAAGAGCGAACGGGGCACCCGAGCGGGCCGCTCTCTCGAGTTCCAACGAAAGACGCGCGTCGAACGCGACGCGATTGCCGACACCCGTCAAGGCGTCGGTCGTCGCTCGCCGCATGAGGTCTTCCTTTTGTTCGGCCATGGTCTGATTCTCGATGTGCATGGCCAGGCTGATCTCCGCGATCCGTTCCCGGACTTCATTCTGAATATCCTCCGGCGAGCGCATCTTCCCCTCCGACATTTCAAGCGTCGTCCGCGTATTCTCGATCTCTGATGCAATCGCGCTCATCAGTTCGGCGCATCGGTCACTGTCAATGCCGAGTAAAGTCTTGGCCGCCTGGAGGAACCCTTCCGGGGTCGGCTGTTCGCCCTTTACGTCAGGGCAAATGATACCGGATGCGACCTCCGCAGCCTGAAGTACTTTCGCCAACGGCGGAACGGGCGAGCCCGTTTGGGGGTCCGCCTCGTGGTCATCCGACTGAAGCATCCGCTCGATGGCGATGCACAGCCCTTCCGGAATGTTCCATGATCGAAGGAGCTGCGAACTCACCGTCGGATACGCATCGCCCAGCGACGCGATCTCGAGTGGAGGAAGGTCTCGCGGAATCTGCTGAGCCTTCGCCAGCACCTCGGCATATTCCGTCGGAACACCAATCGCCAGAACCGCCCGGCCGAGCTGGCTCAGCAGTCCGGCCATGAACGCCTCTTGCCCCGACCCGACTCCTATCTCCTCCGCCAGTAGCTTCGCGGCCACGCCGCAGCCGATCGACTGAACCGCGAACTGCTCTTCATTGAATCCATTGCAGTGTCGCGCCTCACTCGACCCCAGCACCGCAAACGACAGTGCCGTCATTTTCACGCCGCGCGTTCCCATCAGTGCGACCGCGTGTTGAAGCGAAGTTACCTCACGCGACACACCCGCCATCGGCGAGTTGGCGAACCGTAGAATCTTCGCGGCCAGCGCCGGATCCTGCCCGAGCGTGTCGGCAATCTCGCGAGCGGAAACATCGTTCCGACGTGTCAGTTCGAGAAGCTGCAGGACAACACCGGGAGGCGTAGGCAGCTTCCCGGTCGCTTCGAGGCGATCAAATACACGCTGTGACATCTTCGTTGTGCTCCTCCTTCGAACATCGGCACGGGCAGGACCGCCATCGAGGTCGCGCTGCGGCCGGCCGGTGGACCGGGAGCCTGCCGTTGGCGTAAACGGCTCAGAAACGGTTTGCCGTTCAGCTGCACTGAGGATGGCCCCGTTCACGCCGGACGGCGTGATGCTGTGCAGGTCCCCCACATCCAGCCCGCGTCAATCCTCCGACACGGTCGTTGCTCCGGTCATTCCCATAATACCGCCGTTGACCAGCCGTTCCCGACGAGTCGGATGCCCGGCTTGTTATCGCAGCCTCTTTATCGACGGCCGTGATTCTCAACTGCAAGAGATAAAGAAAGAAAGGCTGGACGGACACGCCTCAAGTTGCGTCAACGCGTGGAGGCACTGATGTGCAGGTGACGTCGGCGGAAACGGGGCGAATCACGCGTTCGGCGTAAACGAGTTCAGCGCTCGCATATAGTTGCCACGCTCGAAGGCAGCCGGGTTGCGGCACGAAGCCAAGTTCATACTGCCTTGCATCTGACGGACACTCTCATACTCCCGCTCCGCCATCCAGGTCGTCAGGCCTTCGAGGATCCTCCCGATAACCGGCGGGCCGTACTGAAGAAGCGCCGCGCATAGCATCGTTACGCTCGCGCCCGCCATCACCAACTTCAACACGTCGGTGTAGTTATAGACCCCTGTGCTGGCCGCAAGGCTGCACTTCAACTGCGGATCGAGTATCGCAATCCAGCGAAGCGGCAAACGCATCTCGTACATCGCGCTGAACGTCAATGTGGGGTCGATGTCCAGTTGATCCAGGTCAATGTCCGGCTGATAAAACCGGTTGAATAAGACGAGTCCGTCGACGCCCCCTTCGTCCAGGCGCTTGGCGAAATGAGCCAGCGCACTGATGTACGGATTGATCTTCATCGCCACGGGGATCCTGACCGACGCGCGCACAGACGCGAGAGCCTCGAAGTAGCGCTGTTCAATGGCCTCACTCGTCGTCTCAGGATCCGTCGCCAGAAAATACGTGTTCAACTCGAGCGCATCGGCGCCCGCCTGTTCCATACCCTTTGCATACTCCATCCACCCGCCGGGGCTCGACCCGTTCAGGCTCGCGATCACCGGAATCCCGACCGCCTCTTTGATCGCCGAAAGATGTTCGAGATACGCGTCAGGACCTCTCGGGAACTCGGCCTGGGCCGGAAAATACGACGTCGCTTCCGCGAAACTTCCACCGCCGAAGTCCTCGTAATGATCCTGCTCAGCCGCATCATGCTCGATCTGCTCCTGAAACAGCGAGTACATGACAACCGCCGCAATTCCGGAGTCCTCCAGTGAGCGAACCGAAGCGACGTCCCGGCTAAGCGGCGACGCCGATGCGACCAGCGGGTTCTTGAGTTCCAAGCCCAGATACGTTGTCGATAGATCCATCGTTTACCTCTTGCACGTTTCTCGTCCGGTTTCTCTGGAGGGATCACCCTGCGTCGAACCGCTCACGCAACCCGCGGCCGAATGATCACTCGCGCTTCCGCGTGGTCCAGCGGCCGCGGACGGTGCATCGTAGTAATCGCCTTGACGTCGTCAAGGGAATGGGGCGGTGAGCACGCGGCCGCTCACGGTTGGTTCACCGGCGAAGAATGATCGTTCCGCCGACGCCCAAGAGCAACGCCAACGCAGCCAGACCCCACTGCGAAACGGTCGGTATCCCCATCGTGCACACGTCGGGCAGTCCGTCACCGTCCGCGTCGCTTTCGGTTTGAGTGTCGATGTCACACCGATCCGGAACTCCGTTTCGGTTGCAGTCCGGATCGCATCCGGTGGCACAGTAGAACGGTCCGCCGTCGGATGCTCCTCCCTGCAGAATCTCGCACGCATCGAGGATTCCGTTCACATTGCAGTCCAGCCCTCCCCCCGAGATCTCCTGATCATCCGGGGTGCCGTTCACGTTGCAGTCCATGCGCTTGACCAGCCCGAAACCGCCGACCTGCACCGTCGCATCGGCGATGCCATAACCGTGAAGAGCGACCGTAAGATAATGACTTCCCGCATTGACGTTGCGAACGTCTATCGTTGCAGACTGCGATGTCGCTCCCGCGACACTACCCGTCATCACGAAACGCAGTTCCTCGTCGATCCAGACGCCAAGCTGATCGGAGTCACCCGGGGCAACGAACTCGAACGAGAAAGACAACGCGTCGTCATCCTCGCCGATCTCGAGCGACGCGTACCAATACGCCGATTCACCGCCCGGACCCGCGCTCGTCTCCGCCAACTCTATGCCCCCACCGATCTCACTGACCGCTCCCGCCGTAGAGACCATGGTCGGCGTCACGGCCACCACAGGCCGGTCCGTCGGGAAGACGGTCGTCGATTCCGAGAGCAAAACGAGTTCCCGGTTCTCGTCCGGAACGCCACCCTCGACCCAGTCATCCTGAAGATGATAACTCCCGAGGTCCTCATATCCCGATCCCAACAGCGGCGACCACGCCAGCCCTAGATCGCTCGTTCCCGACGTGGCACGTCCATACCAGCCCAGCGGATACGTCGCTCGTCCGGCGTCATCGCCCACCGCGAGATGCTCAGGCCGAAGCTCGACGTCAACAATCGAATGCCTGGGATCGGCGCCATCCGCACGCCCGTATCGCCGGCCAAGAGACGAAAAGTAGTTGTCGACCAGCGTCGCACCGACTTCACGACCGATCGTTACCTCATCGAGCGTGAGCGCAAGTTCGTTGTTTCCACCGGCCAGTGCGTGCGAGAACTCGGGAGAATCCAGTAGCGTCAAGTGCCTGACTTGCAGTCCGGGCATCGCCATGTCCTCGAGATGCCAGGCAGCCACCGCACCCACACGTGCGCCGTGGCCATGCCCGATCAGGTGAATCTCGCCGGTCAATCCCCCCACGGCGTTCACGATGGCTTCCGCGAGCCGGGCGCCGTTCAGATCCGACAGACATCGTGACCGCCAGGCGCTGCACTGGCAGGTGTCCGTCGCCGCGTCATCCAGCCAGTTGTACATCAGTACAACCGGATCGGCCGACGCATCTCGCGCAACGATAGATGACGCAAGGTCTCGCCAGAGCGCGTAATCTTGAACCGGTGGATCCCAAGGCGCAACTCCCGGGTGAGCGTCACCGCCGCGACCCCATCCATGTACGAGAACGTGAAGATTGGTCGAATCAAGACTTCCTGGAAGGACGTCGACCTGGAAAGACACACCGTCAAAGCGCCCCAGTCGCGCCAAGGAATCACCCTCAGCCGTCGGAACGTACGCTGACGGCGCGCGCGGAATGCACGGATCGGCAAACGCGGCGTCACGCGAGTAGAAAACCTGACCGAGCACATCAGCCTCAGGCGTCTCCGCCGCCGCCAGAACCACGGGCCCGATCGTCAAGTAGGGTTTCGATGTCGGGTTCGAATCGACAGCATCCAGAAACGCCTGGGCTGCCCCAACAGCACTGCACGGATCGATCTGAAGGCGAAAACCGATCGTGCCCGAACCGGCTGTCAACGCGTCGCTGACCGCCTCACCCACATCCAACGCATACCACGTGGCCGGCTGATACGGCGCGACCGCAACGACGCCGCGAAAGACCGCCGGCTCCGCGGAGAAATCCGTCACGTCCTCCAGACCATTCGACGGGTACTCATAAGCCGCAACGAGCGAGTCGGGAAACGGATAGATCGGCGGACCGCGCAACGTGAAGTGGAGAGTCGCCGACACCGGCGGGCTGTACGGAAGACCCGTGAGGCTGTATTCCGTGACAACGCGATGCTCGAACGCGCCGGACTGGCGCGAAATCGTCCCGTCATAACCCGTCGCGTTGAAGTACCAGTCCCAAGCGTCGGCCACACCGTCGAACGGACCGTAGATACCACCGTCAACAAGCGTTCCATCCGCGACTGGATACCGATTTTGCTGCCCGTAGACGTCGGAAACGCACCACGCCAGACCGACGACCGCCACGCTCAGATTCTTCCTGTACGAACGCCTCATATCCCACGTCCGAAATCAAGTCGCGACCCGACGCGCCGAGCGACATCGTGATCCAGACCGACGCGAAACGCCGAAACATACGCCTCGACGCGCGCAGTGATCCCTTCCTCGCCTACCCAACCATCGCTCCGACCTGCAAGATCGAGACCGAATCACCGCGGTTTCAGCGTTTCCAGCCGGGCGGCACCTCGGAGGTCAGACGCCGCAGCCCAGCAGGACGCGAGTTCATGCACGCGACGTGCAGATACCGCGAGGCTCGAAGCCCTTCGCTTTTCCTCTTCTTGAGAACGCGCGACGACGCCACAGTGTCCGCAAGCTGGCACCCGTTCTGAAACGAAACAGTAGCGCGCTTGTACGACAAGGCGGATGATCGTAGAATGACAAATCTGACCACACTGAGTGGATGACGCCGGAGTAGGGGAAGGGAGGGTCCCGTGTCGGCGTGCAGTTTCTTCGTTCCAGTCGTCGCGCTAGTGTTTCTGCCACTTGAACCGGTTGCCGTCACATGGTTGGAGGATTTCAACGGTCCGTTCCCTCCGCCGGGATGGTCGGTCGTAGACAACACGGGCGACGCCGTCTGGCAACGAAACACCGATCTTGGGAGGGCCAATTACACCGGCGGCGACGGCACAGCCGCAGCAATCGACTCCGACGTACTGAACTGGGCCTTCATCGATGCCGAGTTGATCTCGCCGCCGTTCATCGTTCCGGACAACGCGTATCTCGAGTTCGACCACTCATTCCGCTGGTACGCCTTGCCGCCGGACGAACGCGGCGACGTTGATATCAGCGTCGACGGCGCGCCCTGGGCGACCCTGTTGGCCTTCACCGGCAGCGACGACGGCTATCCGACCGGTACACATAAGACGCTCGATTTGAGCGCCGTTGCCGGCCAAACCATCCAAGTGCGATTCCGCTATTACGATGCCAACTGGGACTGGTGGTGGCAGATCGACAACGTCGCCGTGACCGTCGCATCACCCGTTCCGGCGTTGTCCGCAGTCAGCCTCTGGACGATGGCGGCGCTTGTACTCATGGCCGGTGTCACCGTGCATCGTCGCGCCGCTTCCCGCCGCGTTTGACCGCCCCCGCGCCCCACCAAGAGGGCCTGGCGTGAACCGCGGAGCGCCGGTTCCGCGCGACGGACTCCATTCTCATTCGGTAGAAGGCATCCAGATGTCAACCTGCCGGATCGCTGATTTGGGAGACCGTTCTTGCCGCCGGTGTCAGATTCCGTTTCCCTTTGGGCGAGTCGAAACGTCCCAGAATCCTATCACGAGCGCCTTCAAACCGAGCGCCACTCCGGCTCGCTCCAATACTGTCTCTCAACCGGGAGAGCGTTGCGGGATAGGGCGCAGTTCTCATGAGCGAGAATTCGCGAATCGCAAATCTCGGAAATGGGAACGCGTGCTGTTTTGAAACAACTCGGTACAGGCGGGCGCATCCAAAGTACGCTGAATACCGCCAAATAACGAGCCCACGAAGTATGTGAGACCACATTCCCGAAAAATGCGCGCTTGGCATCGGGCTTGCCGGTTGTGGGATGGCGTTCGGTACCGTTCGGGTCCGCGCATTATCAATCCTAGGAGGGTCGTACTGTGTCCGCAACAATAGCCGTGGCACTCGTCGTCTCGAGCTTGGGGCAGGGAGCCCCGCTCACACATCTGGACTCCTTGACGCAAGGCCTGGATACCCCGGCCCGCGTTACAGTGGCACCGGACGGAACAGTGCTCGTGACCGACCCGACACAGGATCGGATTGCGCGCTTTGACGCCGCCTCAACACCACTTCCCGTGTGGAGCGTTCCCGAAGGTCCGGTAGCTATCGGTGCCCATCCGGATGGCCGCTTCTTTGTCTCACTTCGCGACCTGCCGAGCGTCGCCGTTTATGATGCGACGTTCACGCGGACCGGATTCCTGGGCGAGGGAAATCCGATCGTGGCTTTCGTGCGCCCGACCGCCATCGCCGTGGCTGCCGGATCCGGAAACGTCTACGTCGTCGACTCCGGTTCTGATCGTGTCTACGGCTTCGCGAGTGACGGATCGCTGGCACTCATCACCGGAATTCGCGGAGAGCTACCCGGTCAACTCCTGGCTCCAAGTGCGATCGCTGTCGACGAAGCCAACGGCCGTTTGGTCGTGGCCGACCACGACAACTTCCGCGTGCAGCTCTTCTCGACGAGCGGGTTGTTCCTTCAGCGCTTCGGCTACCGAATGAAGTACATCGTGGGCGGCGGACAAGAAGGCTGGATGCCGCGCACACAGGGCCTTGCCGTCGATGCCACCGGCCGTATCTACGTGGCCGACGCGCTCATGAGCACGGTGCGCATTTTCGATACCTTTGGGGTCGAACTCGGAAAGGTCGTTCAGTACGGAACCGCTGCCGGCGACCTTCGCACAGCCGGCGGACTGACCATCAGTAACGACGGCTCGCGCCTCTACGTCGTCAGTGCGAACACATCGAGCGTCGAAATCTACTCAACACCTCCCCCGGGCACCGTGGCCGGTCTTTCTCCTTCAAGACAATCAGTCGCCTTCGATCCGCCCGGAACGAACGAAGAACCACTCGATGGCGTCGTGGCCGTTTCGTTGATGCCACGTTCGGGCAAAGGACCGTTTCGATCCCTCCGCTTCCCGGAAGTCGATGAGCGAGTTACCGTCGGTCCGGTCGACCCCCGATCGCAGATCGCAGCCTCTGGAAACGACGGTCCCCACTTTGTTCAATCCTCCGTGGTGTGCGGGCGCTGTCATGGAATCAATGGTCAGCCCGGCGGCCACCCCGGCCTGC
The DNA here is from genome assembly GCA_029260135.1 of Phycisphaerae bacterium. GTDB lineage: Bacteria > Planctomycetota > Phycisphaerae > UBA1845 > UBA1845 > OFTM174. Next base: position 41,022 of record JAJDDV010000038.1, read on the forward strand.
TCGAAGGCCAGACCATGCTTTGCTTCTCCTGTCACAGCGGCGGCGGCGAAGGACTCGCCATGCCGATCCACGAAGCGGATGTCGCCGATCCCTACGCCACGAACCCCACCGCGCCGGACGGTCAGGGGCGTTCACACGCGTGGGGCGTGCCCGCGATAAACGCACTGGCAGATTCCGTCGGCCCCGTCGCCGCCGGAAGCATGGAGCCCTACCTGCAGGGGGGGCTCATCAAGTGTTCGACCTGTCATGACCAGCACTCCTCCGACGTCGGTTCGCCGTACCTGCGAAAATGGAACGGCGGCGACGAAATGTGCAAGGAGTGTCACGCTCCACGCAACCGCGGTCTCGGAGATGGCGGAAGCCATCCCGTCGGCTTTTTGTACCCCGCCGGTGTCGGTGAGTTCCCGGTCGACACAGCCCTGAATCCGCTCGTCTTGAAGGGCGCGAAGGTCGAGTGTTTGACCTGTCACGCCGTCCACGATGCCGACTCCGGCGGCGCAAACAACGGTCTCGGCGATGGCATGCTACTCAGAACCGCCAACGACGAGACGCTCTGCCTGAAATGCCACACCGGCCACGCCGGGCACGCGCCGACCGGTTCATGGCAGCCGACCTGTCGAGATTGCCACGACATCCACGACCCCACCAACCTCAATCTCTCGCTCGTAGCAGCTTCAGTACACAACCTCACACTCGACGTCGACAAACCCGTCGTCTTCACTGCACTGAGTGGACCGGGCAGCTTCGACGACGGTGACCCGACCACCAACGACGGAATCTGCCAGGTCTGCCACACAGGCACCGCATACCACAAGCACGATGGCTCCGGCGCGCCCCACAACGATGGCGACAACTGCCTGGGATGTCACCCTCACAGCACCGGCTTCATGCCTTCGGGCGGCGCCTCCTGCACCGTGTGCCACAGCACACCGCAGGACAACGGCGACAATCTCCCACCGGGCGGGCGCCCCGCCGTGATCAACGCCGACGGAACCGGCGGTCACCACAACACCAGCGG
>JAJDDV010000039.1 GCA_029260135.1 Phycisphaerae bacterium
CAAGGCCCCGGCGCCGCCAAGGAGATCGCCCACGCCGTTCGACGAATCAATGCCAGGAAAGCGGAACTGGGCGGCGTTGATCTTCTCATCGTCGGGCGCGGCGGCGGCTCACTCGAAGACCTCTGGGCCTTCAACGAAGAAGTCGTCGCACGTGCCATCCACGCCAGCCGCATTCCCGTCATCAGCGCCGTCGGACATGAAGTCGACGTGACCATCGCCGACCTCGTCGCCGATCTCCGCGCCGCCACCCCGACCGCCGCCGCGGAGCTGGCCGTCCCCGTGCTTGACGAGATCCTTGCCGACTTGACCGCGCAAACCGAGCGACTGACGCGCGGCGTGTTCGCGAACCTCACTCTACTCCGTCAGCGTTTCGCAGGCCTGACGCAACGATCGCTCTTCCGCGAACCGCTGCGTCTGGTCCACCGCAGGGGCCAACTCGTTGACGAAATCGAACACGGAATGCAGTCCGCCTGGTTCGATCGTCTCAGTGCCGCCCGTCGGACCCTCGACCAGCGGGAAGCGATTGTTCGGCGAATCGCGCCGCACACCTATCTGCTGCAGCAGTCGCTTCGGCTTCGTGACATCGAGCACCGACTCCGCATCGCCATCACGCGACGCGCACAGGCCTCCGACCGGGCGTTGGACCGGATCGCGCAACGCATCGATCGCATCTCGCCGGAAAAGCTCTTCATCCTGTTGTCCGACCGCCTTGCGCAGCGAACGCAAGCGTTGCACACCGGGATTCAGCATAGCATCGCACTCTCACTGCGCGACGTGCGCAGAAAGGAGGAGGTCCTCGCTGCCATGAGCTACAAGAGCGTCCTCGGACGGGGATTCTCCATCACGCGAACGAAGAAAGGCCGCACCGTCGTGAGATCCCTGCGCCAACTGGAAGACGGTCGGCGCGTCGTCACCCAACTCGACGACGGCGAGTTTGAAGCACAGATCGTAAACCTCAAACAACTGGAGTTGTTCGAATAGCCATGGCCAAGCGAAAACCGACATTTGAAGAAGCGCTCGCGCAGCTCGAAACGATCGCTCAGCAGATCGAACAGGGAGAGATCGGACTCGAAGAATCCATCACCCAATACGAGAAAGGAATGGCCCTCGTCAAGCAGTGTCGAGACATCCTCGCCAAGGCCGAGCGCAAGATCCAGCAGCTGCAGGAACGCGAGGACGGGTCGCTCGAAGCCGCGCCGCTCGTGCGCGAAAGCGAATGAGGAAAAGTGACAGGTCGCGCCGCTACTGCGGCGCCGGCTCATCCCCGCCTTCTTGATCCGGCGGTCGTTTCCGCGCCTCGACCTTGATCAACTCGAGCCGCGCCTCGCGAAGCAGTTCGTTCTGAGAATAGAGCTGGACCCGATACTCGCCCGGCTGCGGAAACGTCAGCCCGTGGAACTGAAGCGACAGGTTCGCGATCGCACGAGGGTCCTGAAAACGAACCTTGCCGCGCCCCTCGACGATCGCCGGGCGGGCGTCGTTGGAGTCGACAATTCGCATGACGACCTCGGTTTCCCCGTACCCTTCCGTCAACGCGACGAAAACGCACAGCTGAGGATGCGACGCTGGAAACCCGCGCGTGTGAATCTTGCTGAACATCCCAATCAGCGACTGCTTGCCGGTCAACCGATCCGTGATGATCTGATCGCAAACGATCAATGACAGTACGTCGGGAGCGGGTTTAGCCATGACGGTACACTATCCGTGTCGGCCCGGATCGGGTAGTGCTCCAGGGCCTCACGGAGCCCAGTCTATCCGCCAGATGTCGCAGGATCAAACGAGCGGCCTCGAGGCCGCTTCCAGAACATCCATTCGTCACCGAAGCGTCCCGCACCCTCGATCCGATGTCGTCTCGAGCCCCTTCCGCATTTTCTTGTAGAAGTCCTGGACCTGACGCGATATCCTGGACGCCATTCGGTATCTTCATGGCGTCGAGGCCGCTGAACCGGGCCCTGATTCCCTCGGTGGCGCCACCTACTCCACGAATAGGGGATTGAATGATGAGAAGAAACAGCCTTCCCAACCTCACGACGATCAGCCTGCTATCGCTCCTGCTGACCCTTCCGGTGCTCGCCGGTCCGCCCGATGTCGCCGTCACCGGATCGCTCACCCAGGTCGACGGTATCGATGTCCTGCGCGTCTGGGGCACACCGCAACAGCGCGGCTTTGCGCACGGATACCTTCTGGCCGACACAATCCCCTCCATGATCGATCAATTCCTCGCCCATGGACCACTCGGCGGCACCACGGATCGCTACAAGAGGTACGTGCTCCCCAAGCTCGCCAGAATGAAGGTCGACCCACGCCACGAAGCCGAGATGCGCGGCATTCTCGAAGGGCTCGAGGCGAAACTCGGCCGGTCGCCACAGATCCCGTTTCTCGGCCGGGCGCTTCGTTACGACGACATTGTCGCCGTCAATTGCACGAGCGACTTCATTCGATCCGGCTGTTCCTCCTTCGCCGCCTGGGGCGACATGACCGCCGACGGTCACACCATCGCCGGGCGCAACATGGATTGGCCGGTCGTCCCCGCTTTGCTCGACACCCTCATCGTCATGGTCAACACGCCCTCTGAAGACGGCGACGATCTCGGCTGGGTGTCGGTCACCTGGCCGACCTATGTCGGTTGCCTCACCGGAATGAACGCCGAAGGCGTCTCCGTCGCCACGCATGACGCCGGAGGCCGACCGCCATCCGGCTCACGCGGATTCACCCCCTATAGCTGGACCTTTCGCCGCGCGCTCGAGTCCGCCCATCCGACCTCAGCCGTCGACGATATCGCCCAGGTGATCCGCCGTCACACGTCGATCGTCGGCAACAACATGATGATGACCCGACCCTTCACCGGCAGTGGAACGGGCGCGCTTGTCCTCGAGTTCGATGCCGACCAGGCCGAAAGCGGCGGACTCACCATTCGACGACCGGAAGAAGGGAATACCTTCGTCGTCTGCACGAATCACTTTCGACAGCGATCCAAACCGACCCCGTGCCGGCGTTACGCCGGGCTCACTTCGACGCTGGGAAAGATCGCCAAAAGCGGCGGAAGTCGTAGTGTCACGCTGGATCGAGGATGGAAAATGCTCCGCGGCGTCTCCATGGACGGCATCCTCACCTATCACAGCGTGATATTCGAACCCAACAAACGCCTGATGCACGTCGCCTTCACTCAAAAGGGAGAACACGCCCCCAAGTGCAAGAAGGTTACCCTCGACGTCACTGAATTGCTGACCGGGAAGTAGCGGGAACTTGGGGTGCGCCGTGCGAACCACCTCCGACACGAAGGGTCCGCTGTGCGGAACACCAGCGGCTAGAAGATCAAGTGCAGCAGATAGTCAATGCGCCCCGACAGCACCAACTCACGACCTGAGTACCGCATGACGCGCTGCATCTCCCGGCGATACGCCGGATGGTAGCAGTGTTCGCTGCACCGCTTGCACGATGGCTTGGGGTTCATCGGGCATCGCGTACGTTTGACGAACGCATGGGCCAGCAGCTTGGTGCACGGCGGGCACAGTTCCACCGCGCCACCGGCGATGGATCGAACGTCATGCGTCTTCAACTCGACCGGGCATTTGGTGTCATCTGCGTGGCACTTCCGGCAGTAAACCGAAATGAAGCGCACAAGCGTCCGCAAATCGCGCCGGACCGAACGATCCGCCAACGTGGCGCTTCCGTCCCAATAGGATGACGCGATGTTTCGTACCATAGCTGCCCTTGCCGTCTCGACGCGCGTCCGACCGACGCCAGGCGCCTGCGCTCTCGAGCGTCTGGCGACGTTGCTGATCTCGACGCGCGGCGCCGCACATCGAGGCTTCCGACGGGAGACCTGCAAAGGACGTTCCAGAATTACGATATGCGTATGGGAATATGGCGATTAGGGCCGCGGCACGGTGCGCCGCCGAAACGAGGACGGGTCCCGGCGCCCGGTACACGCGATGCCTGCTCTTATGGGACCATGCGGAGCAGGACCGCTCAACCCGACGACGCGGCGCGCGATCGCCCGTTTCCGGAACCCGATCGGAACAAGGCGCCTGTTTCTTCGCCGCAACCGTGTCCGTCCTACGGGCAAGGGGCAGCCGCGGGCGGGAACGGATACGCCGCTCCGCGGAAGGCATCCAACGCGTACGACACGTCGGAGATGTTGATGATCCAGTCCAGTGCGCCTGGTGAGACATCCATCCGGATTTTTGCCGGTGCGCCGCTACGGTTCTGAAACTTGTCAACGATCGCCACGACATCCGTGGGAACACCCACGGATCCATCAGGGCTCGCCCAACGATCGCTACCGGTGTCATACGCCCCGACCACGTCACCCCAGGCGCTGAGCCGAATGTTCAGCGCCGCCGAGTATGAACTCTGATCGGCGATGTCACAATTGGCCCGGACAGCCTCGATCGTATACGCACCACCGGGCACAAACGACTCGTCGTAAACATGGACGACACCCTCCGTCGTCCAGTCGGTGAACAAAGGAACACACGCCAGCGGCGCCGCACGGAACGTGGGAAAACGCGACGCACTCGCCGGGTCGACCGATCCGGCGTTTTCCGTAATGTCGATCGGTTCACCGACCCACGCCTGCCAACCGGGGCCCGTCACACGAAGCGCCGTCAACACCGCCGGATTCTGAGGCGCCAGCGACAGGGTGCGATTCTGTGTTCCAAATCCCGCATCCGGCACCGCGGAATCCGCCATCGGTTCGGCCGCCACGTAACAGCTGATCGGACAGTGGCAGTCCGCCAGGCACGCACCCGGACACGCCGCATCGTCCGCACCGTCACACTCCTCGATCGTCTCTCGGATGTTGTTTCCGCACACGGCACCGCCCACAATCTCAAAGAGATCGGGGCGATAGAACAACAGGCTGCAGCGCATACGCCGCGCCTGATCCGGTGTGAACTCCTCCATGCAGGAATCGTTGGAATAGTCCAGGTAGTTGTGGACCGGATCCGAACTTCCGCATGAACTCGCGTTCGGACATCCGCTCGTTGGATACTCCTGCGGATTCGTATCGCAGATCAAATCGCCGCTGGTATAGCAGGCCGTCGGACTCGTGCACGCCCAGGAAAACGTGTGCTCCAGACCGAAGTAATGACCCACCTCGTGCGTCGCCGTTCGACCCAGATTGAACGGCGGTCCGATCGGTCCGTTCCGACCGAAAGACGACCAGAGAACCACCACCCGATCCGCATTGGATCCGGCGATTCCCCCCTGCGGAAGATCAGGAACGTAACCCAGGTTCCCGCTCGCCGAGTTCGTATAGATGTTGAGATACCGGTTCGTATCCCATGCCAGGGTGTTCCAGTACGCGCCGCCGTCGTTGTACCACGTCGTGTTATCGCTATACGTAATCCCGTTCGTCGGACTGCCCAACGGGTCATGCGTGGCCAGGTAGAACTCGATTTGAATATCGGTTCCGTTCGCGCCGTTCGTTCCGATCATCGCGAGGAAATCCTCGTTCAAAATGTCGATCTGGCTTTGTACCATTGCCTCGCTGATATGACCGGTCGCCCCGCTGCTCGTGCGAATCACGTGAACCACAACCGGAATGCGATACAGCTCCACCGACGGATCATACGCCGGATCGGGATTGGTCAGCGAGAACGTGCAGTCCTGTGGACCTTCCGCAACCGCGGCCACCGCCACGTTCACCCCCGATGACACCGTACCGCAACGAAGCGCTTTCCGTGCAAACGTCTCCGACTGCGTGTAATCCTGCCAGCTCCAAAACGAGACGCCGTCAACGACGATGACCGGTTCCGAAACTTCAGCCGCACTGTCGACAACGCCGCCCTCATCGGCCCAGGCAAACGAGCCTACGCCCGTACACAGAACAAACTGAGCCAGCACAAATCCACGCAGCATCCGTCCATGCATGTTCGATTCCCCCTGATTCGGGTGGTTCCCCCAGGCCTCAGACTCTCTTTAACACGGTCGAGGAAGGCCAGGCAAGGTCGATCCTTCGACCCGATCCTCGCCTTCCACTCGACCACAACAACGTCCGATAGGTGGAGGACGAATACAAGGCGATTATACCCAAAACGGGTCCGAACGCGAAATGTTCCCCGTTTCCCGGCTCGAGCGCGCTGAATCGCGGCGTCCGAGACACGCAAAGAAACACGTTCCTCCGAGGATGCGACCGTCGACGGATAGCCTGGGCAAGCAGCAGCTTGCCCTTGTCCTTCGCGTGAACGGTGGGCCGGTGGTCCATGACTTCAGACCGCCAGGACTTGATGATGGAGACATGGTCTTTGGCAAACCTGCGGCGATGACCAAGCGAAACGCCGCCATGCGTTGAATCCGTGACTCGTGTGGAAATCATCGCTTCATCATCCCTCACGGCCATAGCCCACCACGACGGAGAGAATCAAACCAAGCTGGAAAGGGGCGTCGCCCGTGGAGGAACGTCTAACCGTTTTCGCCATCCTGATGATCACGGTTGGCGGCTGCGTCATGCAGGACGCCCCCAAACGCTGCTGAATTCCAGCCGCAGTGTCGAGGGTCCGCGGAAACGTTGTCACCACCCTCGGCGGGCAGGACAGCATCACCGCTCCACCCGGATCCGATACCGTGTACGCCTCGGGCGACCTCGAGTGGTCGGTCGCGACGAAGCGCGTTGACCTGCACGCAGGGAACGAGCATCCATCACGGCGCGACTTCGATACGAGGTCGACACAACCGGCTGGCTTTCCAGCGACTTCCACACCCACACGTTGACGCACTCAGGCCACGGCGATGCCGATCTCGAAGAACGCGTCATCACCTGCATCGCCGAAGGGCTCGAGTTCGCCGTTGCGACCGATCACAACCACAACACCGATTATCATTCAACCATGAAGAAGCTCGGCGCGGGCAGTCCCCTGACAGCGGTGACCCGCAACGAAGTGCCCGGTCCCACAGGCCACCTCAACGCCTTTCCTCTCGGCCCCGCGGCTCCGGAATGGAGGATTGACCTCAGTTGTAGCATGGGGTGGCCCCGGCTCGTTTTCGAGCCCCTGCGGTGAGCGGGCATTTGGGATATGCTGTCGGCCGTTCAAAGAATCGAATCGCGCGGCGGCGCGGCCAGAGCACAGTCACTTAGAAATACGGTGGGACGTAACGAACATGAAGCCGAATCTCGTCATTCTTGCGGCTGGAATGGGAAGCCGGTACGGCGGTATGAAGCAGCTCGAGGCTGTTGGACCCGGCGGTGCGACGATCATGGACTACTCGATCTTCGACGCCCTGCGCGCGGGGTTCGGGAAGGTCACGTTCGTGATTCGCACCGAGATGGAGGAGGCGTTTCACGCGGCGATCGGTAGTCGTTATGCCTCGCGCGTCGAAATCGCCTATGCGTTTCAGCGTCTTGATGGGCTTCCCTCCGGATTCTCGGTGCCCACGGATCGGACGAAGCCCTGGGGTACGGGGCAGGCGGTGTTGGCGGCGAGGGAATGCGTGGCGGAACCGTTCGCGGTGATCAACGCGGACGATTTCTATGGAGCGGACGCGTACGTTCGCCTGGTCGAATTCCTTCGGCAGGAAGATTCCGGCGACGGTCCGACCTACGCGATGGTAGGATACCGTCTTCGCGACACGCTGAGCGATGCCGGAGAGGTGAATCGCGGTGTCTGTCAGTGCGGAGGCGACGGACGACTTTCACGGATTACCGAGATTACAGGGATTCGCGCGAGTGGGGATGGGGGAGTGTACGTCGACGAGGGAGGCGCGGAACAGGTGATCGGCGGCGATGAGCGCGTGTCGATGAACGCATGGGGGTTTACGCCGGTGTTCCTCAAGCAACTCCGCGAGCGCTTCGAGATGTTCCTGCGAGAACAGGCGACGTCGATGACGGCGGAGTTTTACTTGCCTGCGGCGATTCAGGACTTGATGGAGGCCGGCCGCGCGCAGGTCGAGGTGTTGCCGACCGAGGATCGCTGGGTCGGCGTGACCTATCCCCAGGACAAAGCGTACGTGGTGGCCACGATCGACTCGTTGGTCGCGAGCGGCCGGTATCCGCGGCAGCTCTGGGCGTGATCATGAATCCGGCGACAAGTGCGATCATTGGGCGGTTCGCGATCGAGGGTGAAGTCGTTGCCGTGGAGCCGCTGCACCTCGGGCATATCAACGACTCGACGCGCGTGACGGTCCAATCCGGCGGCGACGCGCGGGTCTTTCTCCTGCAGCGGTTGAACCGGCGTGTGTTTGCGCGCCCCGACCATGTCATGGAGAACATCGGACGAGTCACGACACACCTGGCGCAAAAGATGCGGTCGAACCGCCGTGACGATGACCGGCGCCGCGCACTGACGCTCGTGCCGACGAAGTCGGGTGACGGGTACACCGTCGATGACGAGGGCGATTGCTGGCGGTTGTATCCGTTCATCGAGGGCGCGGACTTCTACTCGGCCGTGACGACGCCGCGGCAAGCCTATGCCGGCGGTTTTGCGTTCGGCGAGTTTCAGGGATTACTCGTTGATCTCGACGGTCCGCGACTGCACGAAACGATTCCGGACTTTCATCATACGCCGAGGCGGTACGAGGCCCTGGACGACGCCATCTCCCAGGATGCCTTCGATCGTGCCAGACAGGCGCAGGCCCAGATCGACGGCGCAATGGCACACCGCGATTGGGCGGGCGTGTTGCTCGACTTGCACGAGGCCGGGGAGATTCCGGAGCGGGTGGTTCACAACGACGCGAAGATCAGCAACGTACTTCTCGATCGAGCAACGGGTGAAGCCATCTGCGTCGTTGACCTGGATACGGTCATGCCGGGACTGGCGCTCCATGACTTCGGTGACATGGTACGATCCATGACCTGCCGCGCCGGAGAAGATGAGCGGGATCTTTCGGCGGTGGCGGTGGATCTCGAATTGTTATCGTCGCTGGCGCGTGGGTATCTCGCCGCGGCGTCGGACTTTCTTACGGGTGCAGAGCGCGCGCACCTGGTAACGGCTGGGAAGCTCATCACGCTGGAACAGGCCGTGCGGTTTCTGACGGACCATCTGCGGGGGGATGTGTACTACAAGACAACGCGCGCGGATCAGAACCTGGATCGGTGTCGGGTGCAATTGAGGCTGCTGGCTTCGATTGTTGAGCGTGAGGGGGAGATGGAGGAAGGGATTCCGAGGTAGTCGGGATGGGCTTCGGGGAGTTCTTACCACGACGATACATAGACACGAAGAGGCAAGAGGGGGAAAGGGATCCGCCGAGGCGGGCAAGCTCCGGAGCAAGTAGAGCGACGAAGCGACGAAGGGGCGGGGCGATTGCGAATTGGGGATTGGGGGGGATGGCTCCCAACGCCGTTAACCGTAATGCGACGGAATCCCGATCGGCGCCATGAAGAACGGCCCTGTTGACCAACTTGGGCTTGCGCGAAGAGCGACCCGAATAGAGAGTCCAGCGTACTGCATTCAGAAGTGTCAAGACTTACCGGAGCCGCAGGCGGAAGAAGGGTGCGTCGGGGGCGCACCCTGCGCCGATCATATGCCGTGCGTTTCGCCATCCACAAGGGGTGGCGTTTCGTTGGCTCGGCGGGCGCGTCGCGCTCACAGAATCATCGAGCATCTCACTACGGCTGCGGGCAGGGGAATGCGTCGCACGGGTCCAGGGCTGTGGGGAAGTATGGGTAGGGCTCTCCCCGGAATGCGTTGATGGTCGCGACGTAGTCTGAGACGGTGATCTTCTGATCGACGCAGCCGGCGTTGGGTGGAACGCCGACGACATCGGCACGTGATTTTCGCGGCGCGCAGGCCGCGTTCTTGAATTTGTCGACATCAGCGACGGTGTCGAACGGGACGGCGACGACGCCGTTGGGCGGCATCCACAGGCACGAGAGTGCGTCGAAGGCGTCGACGAGATCACCCCATCTTCCGGTGGCGATCGGCAGTGGGGGTGAGAAACTGGCTTCGTCGGCGGTGTTGCAGGCGCAGCGTACGGCCTGCACCTCGTAGAGACCTTGTGGGACGATGGCTTCGCCGAAGACGTCGATCTGTCCGAGGGCTCCCCAATCGCGGCAGTCCATGGTGCAGGAGAGTTGTGCGGCGGTGAAGGCGGGGATGGGTGTGGGGCCTGTGCCGCCGCTGTTCTCGGTGACGGTCCTCGGATTTGCGATCCACATCGTGTTGAAGTTCCAGAGATTGTAGGGCGTGGGCAGGCTGACGAAGTTGACGCGGAGTGCGGAGAGTTCGCCGGGGTGCGTGGGGATGAAGGAGAGGTACCGGTTCTTGGGGACGACGGCGGGTTGCTCGGCGAGGGGTGCGTCGGTCTGGCAGAGCGATCGCAGGTTCCCGCAGCCGCTGGCATGAATCGTCGCGGTCGGGTCAGCCTCGAGGTTGTTATAGTAGACGTTGCAGTCGTCGAGGGTGATGGTGGAGTAGGGTTTGAGAACGAGCGTGTCGACGTAGAGGGCTTCCTGGCAGCCGCCGGAGAGGTTCCCGACGGTATTGGCGAAGGTGTTTTCGAAGATGACGGTGGCGGGTTGTCCGTCTATTCCGATCTGGAGAGTCCCCATGGAGAAATTTGTGTGCGGCGCGGTGTCGTAGAGGGTGTCGCGGTCGGTGAGGAATCCCTCGTCCGTCTGGCCTATATCCATGCCGGCGACCTCGAACGTCTGGACCACAATACCGTCCATTTCGAGGTTCCCTTGTGACCAGTCGAAGAGGCTGGGGAAGGTGGCCTGGTTGTCGAAGTCGCCTGAGAGGACCATGCCGACTGTCGAGTTGCAGACGATATCGACGTAGCCGATGATGCTGAAATCGGATCTGACCAAGGCGATAGAGTCGTTGGTGATGCGCAGGGTTGGCGGTGTTCTTCCGCCGAGTGTGGCGTTCCGGGTGTGGTTCGAGGCGAAGGGAGCGGGTGACGGCGGGCCCGCGAGCGCGAGAGTTCCTCTGACGTCGAGCGACATTTCATCGGAGAGGTTGACGCGTCCTGGCGCCTGGCCTGCCTCTCCACCGAAGATCACCATGTTGGGCGCGATGAGTGAGGCGGTGATGCTCGGTGCGGCGGGCGCGGGGGCGCGTTCGTACAGGCCTGGCGGACCGACGGTGAAGTAGGGATAGACCGAACCGGCGGGGTCCCACGGGTGGGGCTCGCCCCCCCCGACCATGTCGATGAGGCGGTCGTTGTCGACGTAGGTTGTTCCAAAGAGCTCGAAGACGCCTGGTTTAGAGAAGAGCAGATTGCCGACGCCGCCGGTTTGCGTGACGCGCAGCGTGGCTCCGTTGTTGACGAGGATCGACGGGATGGTGGCTGTGACGTTGAGGAACATGTTGGCGGGCGGATCGAGCTCGACGTGAATGCCGGGCACGTGTGCGACGTCGTCGGGATAGTCGGGCAGCGAAGGCCAGTTGATCGCGCAGCTCCACCAGGCATCAACCATCACGGGGCAGACGGCGTTGGCGGTGATGCACTCGTCCGGGACGCCGTTGATCGGATTCACGTCGAGGCTGAGTCCGCAGCCGGGGACGTTGCAGGCTCCGCCCAGTGCGGAGCAGTCGAGATCGCAGGGGTCGGGGAGGCCGTTGAAGTTGCAGTCGGCGGAGCCGCTGAATTCGAGGGCGCCCTTGTCGACGATGGGGCACTTGACGGTGCATAGGCAGATCCCACCGGGAGGGCAGTCGGCGTCGACGACGCAGGCTTGGCCGGGGTCGATGTCGCAGGAGCATGCCTCCGCCCCGCCCAGGCAGTCGCAGATGCCGCCCAGGCAGTCGCCTTGGGTGGCGCAGGGTTGCCCGTTGTTCACTCCGCCGATGCAGACGTCGACACCGATCACGCCCGTGTCTGGCGTGGCGACATCGTCCTGCACCCGTGGTGATCCGCCGCGATCGAGGGGGAGGATCTCGAAGCCGGGGCTTCCCTGGTCGAGGTCGGTGATGTCCCAGGGCAGGGCCGCTGTGTTTCCGGCATCGATGGCGGGAGATCCGGCGCGTACACGCAGATCGCCGGCGTGGGGGGCGACGAGCAAGGGATCGGCGCCGGTGTTTCCGGGTCCGGCGTAGGCGGAGAGTCCTTCGATGATGGTGTAGGTGACGTCGATGCTGCCTTCCGTGTCGTCGAAGACCTGAGCGGTCTCGAGGAAGCCACCGCTGTGGACGTTTGCCCAGAGGAGGGAGTTCTGAAGGATGAGGTCTCCGCCGCTCCAGATGCCGCCGCCCTGGCCGCCTGCGCGATTGTCCGCGACGGAGCAGTTGGTCAGTATCGTGCTCATCATTGGGTCGGTCGAAGAGCTCGTGTGAACCGCGCCGCCCGAGCCGCCGGTGATCGCGCCGGTGACGGGGTCAAAGATGAGTGCGCGGTTCCCGGAGAAGGTGCTGCCGGTGATAACGGTCTGTGGGTTGGGACCGCTGGCGTAGTTGTTCATGGTTAGGATGGCCCCTCCGGACGTCGCGATGTTGTCGGCGAAGGTGCAGCTCACGATTCGGATCATCGGGGATTCTGCGAAGTCTATGACCTGTTCCGACCAGATCGCGCCGCCGCCGCCGGTTGCGCTATTGTCGTTCAAGGTGCCGTCGCTGAGGGAAAAAAAGCTGCTGTTTGCGATAGCGCCGCCGTTTTGGGCGGTGTTTTCATTGAAGTCGGATCGTCTGATGTCGAGTTCGCCGAAGTTTCTGATTCCGCCGCCGGCGGATGTTGCGCGGTTGTTGTCGAACGAACAGCCGACCAAGGTTCCGTAGGTTCCAATGCCGGCGTGCATTCCGCCGGCGGTATCGGCCGAGTTTCTGGTGAAGATGACTCGTGTCAGCTCCGTCCAGGTGTCGTGGGTTGCCAGTCCTCCGCCTTCGAAACTCGAGCCGTTTTGGATGAGCTGGCAGTCGGTCATGTAGAGGTTGGCGTTGCTGATGAAGATGCCGCCGCCGTTGGGGCAGTCGGGCGGGCAGTTCGAGTCGTAGACGGCGTTGTATCGGATGACGCTGTCCTGCAATGTGACGTTGCCGGGCCAGCTGTCGATGAAGATGCCACCGCCCATCAGACGGGCGGCGTTGCTTTCGACGGTACACTGTGAGAGTGTCACGTCGCCGCCACCGGCGATCAGGATGCCGCCGCCTTTTTGATTCGGATCAGAGATGTCGTCAGCGTTTCCGGCTCGCACCGTTACGCCGTCGAGCGTGAAGGTTCCGGGGCCGGTCATGGTGACGACGTGGTAGCTGTTATCCATGGTGCTACCCGCGAGGCACAAGTCCGGGTCGCAGAGACTCAGTGCGGCGTCGGCGCAGGCCTGATCCCACTCGACGGCGCAGCAATACCCGTGTCCGGGATTGATGAGCGGATCACAGACGATGCCCTCACAGCCGTACCAGGGGTCGTTGCAGCCCGGAAAGGGATGCGCATCGCAGCAATCGCTCGGGACGAGGTCATCGTCGTAGAAAAGGTCGCCGCTGAGGATGGTGGCATAGGTTTGAGGGTCACGATCAGAGAGTTCATCGCGTTGAGAGGGCAGGGGTGCGGTTGCGGCACTTGGGAATCCTCCGTAGAGGGGTGCGCGGTCGGTGATGAGGAAGGTCGCAGAGCGATCGCCGATCACCTGCCCAGCGCCCCTGTCCGGGTGGTAGGTTCCGGCGGCGACCCAGATTTCGTCGCCGATGTCGGCCAGGGCGAGTGCATCTTGGAGGCTGACGAAGGCGTCGTTCCAGTTGGTTCCGTTGTTGGCACCGAACGCGTAGGCATCGACCTTTATCGGGAGGTTGCAGGTTGCGTTGGCGATGATTGCGCAAGTCTCGTCCCAATGCATAGCGCAGCAGAAGGCATCGGCGGCGCAAACGACCGCGCAGCAGAGCGGATCGATGCATCCGGGAACGCCCGGGCACTCGGTCGTAGGGAGGCCCGGGGGGCATTCAAGAGAAACGGGAAGGTTGGTGTCGCATTCCAAGCCGTCGTTGTCGCCGCCGATACAGTAGCTGACTTGCGGAGCGCCGCATTCGCCGGGGACCGACGTGCAGCCGGAGATGGTGATTTGTGCGGGGGTCAGCGTAACAGGCGCGATCCGCACGCCGAACTCGTCGTTGAGGAAGGAGCCCGGATCGGGAAGCAGTCCGATGGTGAACGTGCCTGCGGCATCGGGAAAGACCTGAAGGATCAGTGTGCCTAGGTACTTGGGCATTCCGGGGTCAGTGACGAATCCTGCCATGGCTACTGCCCCGTACATGTAGTCCGGCTGAGTTGTGCTGACGGCATGGATTTCCGGGATACCGGAGAAGACGTAGTTCGGATGGGCGGGGTCGATGAATGCGCCGGCGGAGGCATCGGGTGTGTCCACGGGGGTGAGGCTTCCGGCGGTTCCGCTGTAATATCCGGACGAGTCGATTTGCGCCTGGATTGCGCCGAGGTGGGAAGTTGCCCACCCGGATACTCGGATTTCAAGCGTCACGTTCTGACCGGCGAAGGCAGAGTCGAGGATGATCTCGTTGCCGATGATGGTGTAACCGCCCACGGCACTGACGGGTACGAGTTCGATTTCTGCAGCGGCGGCGGGGCGGAGGAGGCCGCTCGCTGCGATGACCAACATCGGCAGGAATGCAACCACAAGAATAGGGCGGGAGTTCATAGATCGGTCTCCTGGTGCGCGCAGGCCTAACAGCCCTCGCCTTCCTTCAATTCCTCCAGGCCGGATGAGTGACGGCGCGTAGATTCAATCGTTGCCAGGGCGCGGTCCTTCATCCTCGTTGCGGGCCGTCGATTCGATGGGTGGGCCACCGTCGAGAAGCCTGTCGCCTCGGCCGTCCGGACGCTGCCCCACCATTATAAAGACGCTCTGAAAAAAGCGCGCCCACAAAATCTGGAAGATTCGCGAGTTTTTCCGGTCTGTCGCCCTGTTTGGTGCCGAAGTGCTATTGGCATGGGCGCCGGTAATCCAAAGAGCGACGTCTCGATGCCGTAGTCACTGTAAAAACTTGCAGATTGGGATTTGTCGTCGTGGTTTGGCTCGCGAATTTGGTCGATTTCTCTGAATTCTGGTCCGGCTCGTTTGCCGCCCCATGATGGCGGTGATAGGCTCCGGCATACCGATTCGGAAGTACCCTTGCCGTTTTGGCTTGTCGGGTTCCGGCGCGTCTCGAGGCGGCTTTGGAGTTTCGGGTTCGGCGGCGGGTTTTTCGAACGCGGACGCGCGAGGCGTGGCTTTGGAGGCACGGTGCCATCCACCGGACGGAACGGTGTGTTCCGTTCCTCCGAGGGAACTAGGCGGTGGTCCGTTCACGGCTGCGGTGCTACTGCGCCTGCGAATGCGGCGGGCGCGACGTAGCGCGGTCGTCACGACGCGGAGTTCCGGACGGGATGATCGTTGTGCAAACTCGACCGCGCGGTATCGAGTCGCGTGTTGCGGCGCCGTCGGCGCCGAAGTGAAAGGTGAACGCAGGATGACGGAACAAGAAAAGGATCGTCTGCTGGCGCTGTTCGGAGAGGAAGCGCACTGGTGTCAGCAAAGCGAGGCACGTGACTCGGCCAGCAATCCCGTCGGTTATGACGACACGTCCGCCGTTGCCTGGGATTTAGTGGGCGGGCTGTGCCACCTCTTCGGCTGGCAACGCGCAAGTGAACTTTTCGGTGATGTTCATCGACACGTCAGCAACAAGCCCGAGAGCAGCGCTGATGAAGATGAAGATATGACGGCCATGTCGGCGTTGTTCGATTTCAACGACGCCGAGGACATGACGTACGAGAGAGTCCTTGGCATGCTGCAAGGTCTCCGTGTCGGCGCCGGTGGCGCGGCCGTCGCCGAAGCCAATTCCACCATGGAGTCGTAGCGTTGAGGAAGCCCCTTCCTTCGGGGCCACCGGCTGACTAGAGCAAGCTCTATCCGATCGTAGCGTTCGGGGGTCCATTTCGCCCGGAGAATCCTGCCTGTCTTCCGCTACGTTTGGACTGGTTGCGCTATAGTGCTTCGTTACACCTCAGATGATGGATGCCATCCGGTGGAGGCTGCCGAAGCCCGACGAGGTCCGGGCACCGCCATGCCGTCGCCACGATCACACGGCGGCGCTTCGTTTGGCCGCGCCACCCATCATTTCACGAATCAAAGAGCACTAGGCGTTTGTCGCCAGGAAGCCGGCGTAGCTGGGCTCTGACAGGACCTGGTCCGTCGGGACCATCGTGATAACATCCCAGGGGCAGACCTGCGCGCAGAGTTTGCAGCCGATGCACACCGGGAGGTCGATCGTGCAAAGGCCCATCGCATATCCGGGATGGGTCGGGTCTGAGATCTTATCGATGCAGTCGACCGGGCAGACGGTGACACAGGCCTCGCACCCGGTGCAGAGGTCTTCATCGAGGATGGCGAGCTGTTTGGGCAGTTTTTTCTTCTTGGCCATGATCATTCTCGGTCGCTTCGGCGCGCTCCCGTAGAACTCTGGATGCCGGTCCACCGCTTGGATTTGGATCTTATCGATTCTCCGCGACACGGGCAACTGAAGGGACATCGGGCGAGGGCGGTGGCGGACGCGCCGGCGCGGCGTGACTCCGGATACCGGCGCCGCCGGCCGGAGGATGAACCGGTCGGTCAGGCGGAGTCTCGTTTGGCGGGTCGTCCGTTTCCGCGCGCAAAGCGGGCGGCTCGTGCGAGCGCGCTTCTTATTCCGGGGTAACGACGTTCGCGCACGAGCTTGCGTCGAGAAAGCTGCTCGGTCGTGATGACGGATGCACCTTTTGCGATCATCTTCTTCAGGGCCAAGTCGGCCATTCCCTTGTTCCAATAGCCGGACGCGTCGGTGACGACGGTGACTCTCTTACCTCGCGCCAACAGTCCCAGCGCCAGTTGCTTGATGGAGTCTTCCACTCCCACGCCGACGATGATGAACTCGTTGACGGGAATCTGGGTGAAGAATCGGTCGGCCTTGGGGTTGGCCAGCAGATCGTCGGAGCGTTTTCGGAAGATGACCTGTTGATGTTGCCTGAAGAGGTCGATCGGACAGGCGAGTGAGTTGTCCACTTCGACCTGGGCTGAACGAGGAAAGACGGTGAACTTGATTTTCTGTTGTCCCCGGCTTCCGTCGACGCAGAAGTCTTGCGAGGCGCCGTCGAGGAATTCGCATCTTCGGTGGGATTCGATCGAAGAGATGACGGGCGCATGATTGCGTTTGGCCCATGCTACCGCGCGGCGCAAGGCAGGAATCAACTCGCCCACGTTGGCCACGGGATTCGCACCGTCGACTGCGCAGAAGTCCTGCTGCGTGTTGAGGTCGACGACGATGCACTCATAACTACGACCGTTACGGCGTGCAACCATACTCCCCTCCCAGCGCGCGACCGTCTATTCCTTACGGATACGCGAGCTTCGTTCTCCTGCTGCTGAACCGGCGAAGTTGTGGATCGCCGGATGTCAGCCCCCCTTTACCCCTGATCTTCTCGGGGTGTTAATCCCTTAGCGCGCCATACTCTAGCACCGAAATGTCGGCGAGGCGAGTGTTTCGTTGAGAAGACCGTAATCTATTCGATGGACAAGAGTTAAGTGTAGGTCGACCTGTGGCTTTGCGGGGAGGGCCGGTTTTTGCGGACGAAGCGTGATCACCCGGGATTGGCGAGGACGTTCCAGTGTTGGTAGCGAGGTATTCGTCCTGTTTTGAGTGCGATGGGGTCGCGTCGTCGCAGGCGTGAGGGGCCATTCGGTCGTAGCGGCCTGTTTCATCTCGCGGTGTTATCCGGTGAAGTCGGCCGGGGAAACGGGTCGATAATGAGGATGGTTATCGGACAATCGGTGATTGGATTGTCCGTCGAACTCATTCGGAAGATGTGGCGAACCGATGGGAAGATCGTCAGCGTGGGTGGGTCCTGCGCCTGTGCGGGGCGGGGTCGATTCATCGGCTGGACCCGTGGCTGGATGCCGTTTGCACGATCGCAACAACCCGAATGATAGTGACCAAAACATGATCCGCTTCTTTCAAACAACGATTGTCGTGATGATTCTGGCTGCCACGTTGCCGGGCTGCGCGTCTTGGTGCGGCTCCTGTTCCGGATCAGGGGAGGAGTCGCCGGCGAAGCCAACGCAGGCGGTTCTGGCCGCGGCGAGAGCGAACCAGATCAGCTTGTTCGGCGACGTTTCGGACGGCGGCGAGCAAACGTACTTCACGCGGCGCGCCGTATCGCTGCGCCAGCATACGTTCACCGAAGTGGGTCGAGACCTTGATGCCGCCATGGACTCCACGGGACGTTTTATCGTGTTCGCGTCGACGCGTCACAATCTTGAATCGGATCTGTATATCAAGACCGCGGATGGTTTGGCGGTCACGCAATTGACCAGCGATCCGTCCTCCGATCTTCAGCCGGTGTTCAGCCCTGACGGATCGCGCGTTGCCTTTGCGAGCAATCGGGCCGGGAACTGGGACATCTGGGTCGTGGATCGGAATGGTGGGGCGCCGGTTCAGATTACGTCGGGGCAGGAAGACGAAATCCACCCGAGTTGGTCGCCGGACGGAACGCAGCTGGTGTATTGCAGCCTGCCCGCGACGGGCGGTCAGTGGGAGCTTTGGGTGTCGGCGGCGAGCGCGGTAGAAGGGGCACTCAAACGGTTCATCGGATACGGGCTATTCCCTGAGTGGTCACCGACGGGTGATACGATCGTGTTCCAGCGTGCCCGAGAGCGGGGCAGTCGGTGGTTCAGCATTTGGACGATCGCGCTGGTGGACGGAGAACCGCGGTACCCGACGGAGATCGGTTCGAGTGCGGCGTATGCGATGATCCTGCCAACGTGGAGCCCGGACGGTCGGCGGGTCGCGTATACAACGGTCACGGTCGAGCCGACCGAGACGATGGACGCGACCTCCGGGCAGACCGTGATGGACATCTGGGTGATGAACCTGGATGGCCGCTCAAAGGTGTGCCTGACGGACGCCCACACGTCGAATTTTTCACCGGTTTTTGCCGCCGACGGTCGTGTTTTCTTCACGAGCGACCGGTCGGGGCATGAGAACATCTGGTCGCTGTTTGCTCCGGAGAACACGTTCGGTCCGCTGTCGGACGTATCTGTCACAACCGGTACAAACGTACCGGTCAGCACGCTGCAGCCGGTGTCGGACAGAAACGGCGGATAGAAGGCGTGGAATTGGTTTGTTTCGGACAAAAGGGCTTCTTTGAATTGGACGATGAACCCTTTGTCCCAGGCTCTTGGACGTCGTTGGAGCAGCGCGGTGAGCCTGGGATCGGGGGAAGATCGCAGGGACGTTGCCACGAGAGGATGTGCGGTCAAGGATGACCCAGAGCGGACGCTTCACGGGACGGATTCGGAAGGCGGCGACGCTGTGGATCGGCGTTTTCCTGCTATGCGGTTGTCACGGTCGGTCTCGGCGTGTGGAGCCGGTTTCCGTGGCGAACACCGCTGTCGGTCCGATGACGATTGCCGTCGCTCCGGCGTTGAACCTGAGTGGATCGGCGGACTTCGACCGGGATCGCGTGGCGGACCTGATGGCGAGCGAAATGAGCTTCGCCGCCGGGGTTACGGTGATCCCGGTGAGCCGGGTGTTGGGCGTTTTGTCGGTTCAGGGATTGGATGGGGTAAGGTCGCAGACCCACGCGTTGGAGCTGGTGGGTTTGCTCGGTGCGGATGCCATACTTGTCTTTTCGGTAACGGAATATGACCCCTACGATCCGCCCAGTATGGGAATCTCAGCTCAACTGTTCGGAACGCGCCCCGACCCGAGCGGCGCCGTGGAACCGATCAAGTTGTCGCGGCAAGCGGGTCTTGCCGCGTCACCGGTGCGGTCTACCACGCGTCGCGTCCTGGCGCAGACGCAGCGTGTGTTCGATGCGTCTCACCAGTGGGTCGTGGCGGACATCCGGCGGTTCGCCGCGTTCCGTGACGGGGATGAGAGCCCGTTTGGATGGCGGAAGTATGTGGTCAGTCAGCAGCATTTCATCAGATATTGCTGCCATGCGACGTTGCGAGCGTTACTGAATGACGAGTTCGAATCCGATGTCGAAGGAAGCGTGCCGGGAAGGTAGGGATACCATGGTGATTCGGCAATTGTCCCTGGTAAAGGGAGAGGAACGTTTCGTGTTCCGATACCGTACAGGGCAGGAGGCAACAGTCATTGACACGTTCGCATCGATGGCGGCAGATCAGCGATGCGGATTTGACTGGTTCGATGCGGCTGTCCTGAGTTACCAGATGGGCCGAAGACTTGAGACGGAACTCGATCAGATCGCCGCTTTTTCAGAAGATCACGGACGGTGACCGACCCCTGGATGGGGCCTAAGATCAGTTAGCGAGGAAAGATTCGCCGACGTGTACTGAGCGATCATGATAGAGAATCCATTGATCAACGAGTTTCTGAACTACCTCAAGTTTGAGCGGCACTTCTCGCCTCACACGGCGAAGTGCTACGCCGCGGACTTGTCGCAGTTTTGTGGGTTCCTGGTCGGCGATAGAGATCGCGCGACGGGAGGGCACCCTGTTTCCACGGGCGTTCCGTTGCCCGGCGCGCCACCCGGCGCGACCGGTCCCGGCGGTCCGACGACACCTGTGGGCACGGCGGTCATGTCTGCGACAACGGTTGCACCCAAGCTGCGCGAGGTGACGTCCGAGCAGGTCAAGTCGTTCCTATCTTTTCTAGGAATGCAGAACTACTCGAAGTCGACGATCGCGCGGAAGCTGGCGACGCTGCGAAGCTTCTATAAGTTTTGCCTTCGTCGCGGCTATGTGCAGTCGCACCCGTTGGCGTCGATCCGCACGCCCAAGCAGGAGAAGCGTCTTCCGAAGTACCTCGAGCTGGAACAGATCACGCGATTGCTGTCGACGCCCGATGACGGGACACTGCTCGGCTCGCGCGATCGAGCGATTCTCGAGGTCCTCTTCTCGACCGGCGTGCGCGTCAGCGAGTTGGTCGATCTGGACTTCGGTGACGTCGATTTCGAGGGCCATGCGATTCGCGTTCGCGGTAAAGGTAAAAAGCAGCGTACGGCGCCGATCGGCGTCACGGCCATCGCCGCGCTGCGGAAGTACCTGGAGCTTCGTCGTGCCGATGCCCGCTCTGCGGGTTTCGATCAGAACGCCCTGTTCGTCAATAAGCACGGTCAGCGCCTCAGTACACGAAGTGTGCGGCGGAAGCTCGACAAGTATTTGGCGGAGGCGGGGCTCGATCCGAGCATCAGCCCGCACACGTTGCGGCACAGCTTCGCGACCCACATGCTCAACAACGGCGCGGACCTTCGGAGTGTCCAGGAGCTTCTGGGGCACCAGTCGCTGTCGACGACGCAGGTTTATACACACCTGACGACGCCGCGACTCAAGGCCGCGTATGACGATGCCCACCCCCGTGCCTGAGTGTCAGCGTCCTGACGCTACCGGGGTGGACCGATAGGAAAAGTCAATACCCGCCGCCCACGCGACCGCCAATCGGGGTGATTGGCGGTCGCGTTACGTTATGCGTTTTTTGCGAGGGAACGGTTCGCGCACCACTCGCGTCTTCGGGTGACGTGTCGGCGTGCGCGTTTTGCGACGACGCCGTGGCGGGGATCTCACCGCGGAGCACGCCCAGAGCGCAGGGGATTCTTGTTTGGACGAGGTTGCGGCTCAGTGTCCCACCAGGCGTCAGAGGCGCCGTGTCATCCATGTCGCGGGTCTGTGCCTGTGGGAAGAAGTCGCTGTCGGATCCCGGTTCCGACGCCGCAGGTGGCTCGACAGGAGCCTCGCCTTCCCAATTGAGACAGGGGTCGGGCGCTCTCTGCGCGGTGAGAAGTCCGGACTATGGTTCGACGTCTTCGCGCGTTTCGCCGGCGCTCGGCGACGCGCTACCTGAGGCCGTTGTGGTCGTTATGCCCGAAGTGGGAGCGGGTGACGTCTCCAAGGTGGAACCGCGACCCGTTGTCGACATCCCGGACGCGTCCTCGTCGTCGGAGTAGACGTCATCCATGTCGGTTTCATCTACGTCGCGCCGGAGGAGGAAGTAAATGACGGTGCTCCCGGTGTAATAGAATGATGCCAGGAACGACCACATCAGTCCGATGGCGACCAGCACATAGAAGCCGATGAGTGCGGCGGAGAACCACTCGTACCATGCGAGCTGGCTCCACTCCGGTCGTGCGTAGAGCGAGTTGACATCCGTCAGGGGCCACAGGACGTCAATCTTGCTTACGGATTCTCCTTCCGGCCCGCGTCCCCACCAGCCGAACCATGAGGCTCCGATCCCGACGGTCGCGCGCGTGATCTTGAGGACGTAGAAGGTGAAGAAGTTGACGAAGAGCCAGCAGTAACCGGCGTAGATCACGCTCATCACGACGTACAAGAAGAACTTCCAGGGTCGAGCGACCGGGTAGGAAATGCCGCGCGAAAAGGCGTCGAAGGCGTCGGAGCCTTCGACAGCGACAGCGGGCCAGAAGAGGCTTCCGCCGACGATCAACCCCAGCGCCAAGGTGGTCATGGCAAAGCCGCCCAGGATGGCGAAGCCGAACGCCACGCCGCCGACAAGATCGCCGAGAAAGGGAATACGTAGCGCCATACCGCCCGCAATGAGCAGGCCCATCGTGGCGAGGATGATCCCGATGGGGATGCAGGGCGCGAGGAAGAAACCTCCGAAGAGCTTCTCCCGGCTGTAGCTCAGGGCCTGTGTCATGCTGAGTCGTTCGTCGCGCGCCATCTCGATGGCAGTGACTCGACAAATGGCACCTCCCGCAAGCGACCAAATCAGGAGAACACCGACGCCCAGGATGACGGCGAAGAGCGTGTGATGGCGGATCAACCACCAGACGCCGTACACCATCTCGGCCAAGTTGCGCAGGGGTTGCGCCCGGGAGTGGACTTCCAAGTAGCTTCCGACCGGCGTGCCGGCGGCCACCGAGGCTCCCGGGAGCGATGACCCGAGCAGGTCGAGGACGGCGCGTTTCTCATGACTCCACCAGAGCTGGAAGACCGCGTGGTTACCGTTCTCCTCTTCGAAGGGCTGGTCGAACTGCTTCGCATGAATGAACTGTGCGATTGTCGACTCGCTGATGCCGTCACTGGCGGCGCGCCATCCTCGGTCGAGGAGCCCACCCCACACGAGCGTGAGGAAAATGCCCATCAAGGCGAGCCCGAGCTTTGTCGGATGGACGGCGAGGCGGAGCGTTCGAAGAATCTGTCTCAGACCGCTGGCGTCGACCCAGCCCCGATCACCCTCATCATGCTGATTCGCTGTCATGAGTTGCTCCTGGCCAACGCGATGATTCGTGTCGGCCGCCGGGATGTTCCGTCGGGGGGCATCCCATGTCGTCACCGCCCGGAGTCCCTTTGCGGCCTGGCGAAGCCACCGAACGGAGGCGTCGATCGCATGTCGCCGCCGTTCGAGATTATAATCCTCTCAGCGAGTCCGGCAACGGTTGGTGCGAAGTCCGACGTTTGCGCGGATCCTCGCTGATGCGTGCCTGGTGTGGTTCGTTTGCGGTTATGGAGTGCTGGGTATGATCGGTCAAACGGAATGGGTCGCCAGTTCGTCTGCAGGCGGTGCGTTAGAGAGCTTGGGCTGAGTGGTGTCAATCCGTCGCTCGGCACTCCGTACCAGCGCCGCGGTCGCTGCACCGGCGGTATTGCGCGATTGGTGAAACTGAATCAGGCGGACGGTCAGTGTCGTGACCGCCATTTGGCCGATGGTGAAGAGGACCAGGCCCGCCAGAACGACGCGTGACCAGTGAAGCGTCACATACCCGGCGCTGATCCAGGTCCAGATTCCCTGCCCGACCAGCCAGCCGATGAGAGGTAGACTCATGGTCGAAACCGGGATCAAACCGCGTAGCGAGACGGCCCGGTCGAGTAGGCTCCAGAGGAACGTCTGGGCGTGGTCAGATTCCGGTCGATCATCGAAGCAACGTCGAAGACGATCGCAGACGACGGCGGATGATAAAAGCGTGGCGCCCGTGGTCCCCAAGAATGAACAAAACAGAAGGCGGTAGATCATGTCCTCCTGCAGGTGACCGGTGCGGAGCCACATCTCGATCGGGTGCATGGCGACGAGTGTCATGACGGCGAGACAGAACATGGCGGCGGCGACAAAGAGCTTCGCCGGCCGCCACATCAGCGTCATTTCAAGGATGGTGCGAAGGAACCGAACGCCGTCGCGTAGCACGTGCAGTTTCGAGTTGCCGATTCGCTCTTCGTAGGGCATCGGTCGTTCAACGATTCGTAATTGATGGTCCATTAGTGCGCGGGCACTCATGGCCGGCGTGAAGTGAAGCCCGCTGGGGAGCGGATAAAGTCGCGGAAGGACTTCACGACGAATGACTCTCATTCCGCTGGCTGAGTCGGTCACGACGCGGTTGCTGAGTGTTGACAGGAGGAGTGCGTAGACGCGGTTCCCCAACCGTCGGATGGCCGGCATGCGGCTTTGCGGACCCATCCGAGATCCCAGGGCGATGGAGGCCCGGTCCACGAACAGGGCGCGGCAGAGGGTGGCAAAGAATTCGGGGTTGCAGGTTCCGTCCGCGTCGAGAAACCCCACCAGCTCACCGGTGCCTTCTTCGAAGCCGCGTTTGATGGCCGCACCGTAGCCGCGGTTCTTCTCAAAGACGATCACCTTGATTTCAGGGTATTGGCCTGCGATCAGGGCCGTGCGGTCGGTCGAACCGTCGCTGACCACGATGATCTCGACATCGTCGACGGGGCTGTTGTCGATGATGACGGTGCGTGCGGCCAGCGTACGCTCGATGATCGAGGCGATGGCCTGCTCTTCGTTCAGCGCGGGAATGACGATGGTCAGCTTCATGGCGCAGTTCCTATAACCTTGTTCGGACTCGGGAGTATCGCGCTTTAGATGATTCGCCGTCGTGTTGGGGTCTGTATTCAACCGGAGGGCCACGGACGTCGATAGGACCGATAACGGTGCGAATCGTCCGCGCGCCGTTGGCCGGGAAGGTGAGGCGCAGGTGACTTCGAGTACGGATAACGAAGTAGCGGTTCGCGTGGATTGCGTGCCGGTTGGATCGCGGACAACGGCTGCGGGTTGGGCTGGGATGTCGCTCGCGATTGGTGTCATCGCGCTGGCATTGTCGGCGCTGCCGGGTCGCACGGCGATCCCGCCGCTGGTGGAATCGGACTACTGCTACCTGCTCACGGCGGCGGACCGTTACGGGAACGGAGACGGACTGACAAGCACACCACCCGTCGCACCGTTTCAACCGTGGATGTGGCACGCGGACTGGACGGCGCTGACGAAATGGCCGGTCGGTTATCCACTGCTGGTGGTCGCCGTACGCAACGCGACGGGTCTTGGCACGATCGAAGCGTGTCGGGTCATCAGCGTCGTCGCCTGCGCGGCGGCGCTGGTGGGCTGGTTCGTGTGGATCCGGCGATGGGTGTCGCGCGGAGTCGCCGGTTGTCTTCTGTCGGCGGTCGGCGCGGGGTGCGGCGTGACAACGTCCTTTCTGGTGAATCCTTCGACGGATCTTCTGATCGTCGCGGCGCTACCCTGGGTGTTGCTGTTGGTTACGGATACCGTTCACAGATCGCGCGGTGCCGAATCGAACGTTGCGGTCGCGGACATTGGATGGCGTCTCGCGTTGGTCGGTGCGGCGGCAGGGTCGCTGTTTTGGATCCGGTACGCATCGGTTTTCGTGCCTGTTGCGCTCGGTCTGCACCTTTGTCTGGAGATGCTCCGGAAGAGGGGCGTGCGTTGTCGACACCTGCTCTTGTACACGGTGGGCGCCATGGTCCCGATTCTGTCGCTTCTGATTATGAACCGGGCCGGCGCCACATCTAGTTCATGGCAAGAACAACTGAATCTCGGGCAAACGGTCACGCTGAACTTGTCGCCGGCGCTGGTTGGGACCGCCTGGTGGAATCTCACGGACTTGGGTTTCTACGACTATCACTGGATAAGCCACTGGATGATCGCATTGTGGCCGATTGTGTTGGCCGGTGCTGTCTTGGTTTTTCCGAGCGTTCGAGGCGCGATACGGTCGTTTTTCTTGCAGCCGGGTATCCATCTGAGTGCGATGGTCGTGGCTGTGCTTCTGGTCATGCTGGTCGGTGCGACGGCTGTGTTCGGCGACAAGTACCCATACGCCAGCCTGGATCGCTACTACGCCCCCGCTAGGCCGCTCTTCATGCTCGTTTTCGTTGGGCCGCTCTTGTTGGCTCGTCGCCGAATGGCTCGGGGTGTCGTGTGCGTCATTCTGGTTGTGGCCAGCTCATGGCTCGTACAGCAGGAGTGGGCTCGTCCGTACCATCGCTGGTCGGCAGCCGGACGAGAGCTGACACCCTATGGTCAGTGGGGCCAAGCTTTCAGTCCCGGCGCCGGGGAACTCTACCGCTGGCTCAGCGATCAATCCGCTGACCATCTGGTTGTGGTCA
The DNA here is from genome assembly GCA_029260135.1 of Phycisphaerae bacterium. Classification (GTDB taxonomy): domain Bacteria; phylum Planctomycetota; class Phycisphaerae; order UBA1845; family UBA1845; genus OFTM174. The sequence continues at coordinate 26,222 of JAJDDV010000039.1, forward strand.
GCAACTTCCATGACTATATCGCGCTGGAGACGGGGATTCCGGCGATACCGATTCCGGAAGATCCCGCGACGCTGGCGTTGTGGGTTCGGCGGATCAGCGAGGCGCGCAGCGTGGCTGCCCCTCGCGTTCTGTTCGTTCTCGATCCGGACAACCGGACTCGGGATTACTTCCTCGAACCGACGAGCGAGGTCGTTCGCCGGTTCGGGCTGGCGATGCGTGTCGACAGGCCTTCCGGCGTGTCCGCGCTGCTGTTTGAGTGGGACGGCGCGAATTCGGCGGTAGCGTCAGGTCGGCACTGATGTCGGAGAGGGCGTCGATTCGGTCGAGCTACTTATCGCTGATTTCGATGAAGTTCAACATGTCGTCGGCCGTGTCGAGCACGGCGACTGTCTTTCGTTTGGTGCGATAAAGAGCGCCCGGGTTGATGACGCGTGCGTGACCGTTCCGCTCGTCGCGAGCGACGTGCGTGTGGCCGTGGAGGAGATAGTCTGCCTCTTGCGATCGGAGCGCGGCCTCGAAGCCGGGTTCATGTCCGTGGAAAACGAGAAACGCCTTGCCGTCCAACGTCACTCTTGCGGGTACTCTCTGAGGGACCGAGAGGCCGACCGACGTTAGATAGTCGAGTACTGCGGGGTCAGGATAGTCCGTATTCCCCCAGACGAACGTACAGGGTCGACCGACGAGTTCGTCGAACACGGCGGTGGACCCGACGTCGCCGCAGTGAATGACGTGTCCGACGCCGAGTTCGTCGAAGACGGCCATGGCCTTTCGCACCATCAAGTGGCGGTTGTGACTATCAGATAGTATTCCAATCAGCAACGTATACCCCTTTGAAAACAATGATTGCAGGCGTGCCCGATCATTCGGGCGGTGGAAGATATCCCCAGTAGAGTTTCGGATGGTCCCACACGATGTCGCCTCTACGGAAGTCGCGATTCTTGACAAGCTGGTCGGTGGTGCAGTTCGTCACGCCGCCGCTGAGGTAGAGGATGTTGGCATAATCTCCATGGAACTCGCCGACGGGTGCGCCCGATCGATGGGATCGCTGATACATCGTCGCCACGTCTCGCGGTGACCCACACGGTGAATTCCATGCGATGTCGAACATGAACACCGTTTTCGGTTTCTTGTCAAAATGTCTGGCTGAGAGATAGAACGTTTTTTTCTCAGGATCGGGGAAGCCGGGTGTGTCCCGCGACCCGGCCGGTGCTTTGCCGTGTCCGTCGAGTACGGCGTTCATGCCGTAATGGAACTGGTTCATGCCGCTACGGCTCTTGAAGGCGCCGGTCCGGTTCTTCGAGGGGCAGATCCACACGTGAATGTTGGGTAGTTCGTCTAGCGCATCACCGGTACGATCGAAGTCCTTGTATGCGGGAAGCCCCAGGTATTGCGGAAGCACATTGTACCATTTGCCGGGACTGGATGCGCCGCTTCCTGCCGTGCCTTCCTGGGGCAAGTAGTTTCTATAGTCGTTACGATAGAAGCTGAGCGTTGTTCCCCACTGTCGAAGGTTGTTGGCGCAGATCGTTCGCCGGGCGCGTTCGCGCGCGCTGCTGAGACTTGGAACCAGCATAGCCACCAACAGTGCGAGCATTCCGATGACGACGAGGACCTCGATCAACGTTGCCCCCTTACCGCGCAAGCGGGGTCTGGGATGGGGAGTCACACTCACTCGCCCTGCCATGTTGGACAACCTCCTGGATGGAGAGATGGTCCGTGCCGGGTATCGTTCTCCCGGCCCCTATCCACTGGCCGAGAATCCTAGCAGGGATTTCCATCGGCGGGTAGTGGAGCAGAGGTTTTTGTCGGCGGGATGGGAGTCTGTTGAAGTCTCCGACCTGCCGCAAGCGCCGTCAGCCATTCCAGGCGGTTACCGATCGATTGGCGGGTGAGTCGATGATCAGGGGGACCGGAGTTCCACAGAATCGCAGATTTGATCGAACAACCGAGCGGTTCGGGCGTCGAGCCGGCCCGTTCCGACCCGAAGGGCGAAGACATAGGCTTCGCCGGTGTCGATCCTGGCGGCGCGAATGGCGACGCTGCGGGCGGGGTCGGAGAGGTCTATCGCGTCGAGGGGGCCAAGGGTCCGGTGCTGGGCGGGCAGGCGGGCCAGCTCCTCAGCGGTATGGACCTGCCATAGCGGTGAACCGAGCACCAATCGGCCAGCGTCGCTCGAGTCCTTGGTGAGGGATTTGGAGAGACGGTAGACGATGAGCAGTGCGTGGTCGCCGCCGCGTGTGGGTCCTCCGAACACGTAGGTCGGGCCCAGAGGCGTCACGCCTCGTTCGGGACCCTCAAAGAGCCGGGGCGGTTGGAAGGAAATCGGCCAATCAGCGGGCGAGAGCCTCGGTCCCAGGACGTTTGAAGCCCGTTGATAGGTCATGCTCGCCGCCAGGGCGCAGGCGGCTGTAAGGAGGAGAGCGGCCCCGATCAAGGCCCTCCTGGGATATGCGGGCTTTTCGGCGTTGTAGACCTGGAGAACCATCGAGGCACTGTAGCGCGGTCACCGTCGGTTCACAACCGTTGACGCCGGCGGATGCAGCGACTAGAGTCCGGCTCGCGCTTGGGATGACGCGGGACGGTGCGGATGTTGCGTCCCAATCGTTGGCGCGCGGTCTCGATACTCCTCGGATTCGGGTGGCGTGGCCCAACAACGCTTCATGGATGATTTTCGGCGTTTCTTCCTGCGGGGGTTGGGCGCGCTCGTACCGACGCTGCTCACCTTTGCCATCATCGTATGGGCCTTCCGGCTAATCAACGACAATGTCGGTTTTTACATCACACGGGGGCTATTTCGCCTTTGCACCGTTCTTAGCGACGAGCCAGCGCCGGGTCTGATTGATTACGAGCGCGATCCGGTTCGTTATGGGACGCCGCTCAACGAATATGATTCGTCGGGCCGCCGCCTGACGATCGAGTACAAGGCTATCGAGAATTATAAAGTACTACGGGACAAATCCGACGAGGTTCTTGATGAGGAGATTCTCGAGGATGCGCGGTTGGCTCGACGAGACGCGGTGTGGCAGATCGCGTTCACGAAGTACCATCTGCATCTGCTCGGTTTCGCCGCAGGCATCGTTCTCGTATACTTCACGGGCTTCTTCCTCGCCAGCTTCATCGGTCGTGCATCCTGGCGGGCAGCGGAAGGCCTGCTGCAGCGGATCCCGCTCATCCGAGCGGTTTATTCGAATGTCAAGCAGGTTACGGACTTTCTGCTGTCGGAGCGGACGGTCGAGTTCACCGGCGTCGTGGCGGTGCAGTATCCGCGCAAAGGTGTCTGGTCGCTCGGGCTGAGCACCGGGGGACCGATGAAGAACGTGCAGGAGCAGGTGAGCGGGGAGCTCGTCACGGTGTTTATTCCGAGTTCTCCCACGCCGATCACGGGATATGTGATCCAGGTTCCCCGTGATGAGGTGATCGAGCTCAACATGACGATTGACGAGGGTCTGCGGTTTACGATCAGCGGCGGCGTTATCAAGCCGGAAAGCGAAGTGATGGACCGGCTGCTCGGGAAGCAACGCGGGTCATGATGACCGGCGGGGGGCTGTGCAGCGGGAGAAGGAGGATCGTCGGTTTTCGCCCATGGGACACGGGAGGTTCATCGGTGCAGATACAAGTAACGGGGCGTCACGTGGAGTTGACGGAGGACGTGCGGGCGCACATCGACACCAAGGCGTCGAAGCTCCCACGGTATTATGACCGAATTCACGAGATCGAGTTCATTCTCGACCATGAGCTCGATCAGTTCACGGCGGAGATTATTGTCCGCGCCGGACGGAAGCACACGTTTGTGGTGCGAGAAACCGGTCCTGACACGTTTGCATTGATCGACTTAGTGGTCGACAAGGTGGGGCGTCAGTTGACCAAGCACAAAGAGAAGCATCGCAATCGCAAGCACGACGGTAAGGGAGATTTGGAATCCTCCGTGGAATGACCGGGGCGGTCCGTACGGCGTGCGTCGGGGATGAGGTTCGGCGCGTTGATTTCAACGTGTGAGTTACGTTGCGGGATCTGTTATGCGACTATCTGAGTTGATTCATGCACCGTCGATCGTATCGGAGCTTCAGGCTACGGACCGCAACGGTGTCATCCGCGAGTTGATCCAGTCTTTGGCCGACAAGGGGGCGATCCCTGCTGAGCACGTCGAGGCCGTGGCGCGTGCGACGATCGCCCGCGAGAACCAGGGCAGCACCGGATTCGGCAAGGGTGTGGCCGTCCCGCACGTGAAGCATGCGGCCGTGGAGACGATGACGGCGACGATCGGCCGGTCCAGCCATGGTGTCGACTTCGCCGCGCTCGATCGAGCTCCGGTCTACACCATCGTGATGCTCGTGAGCCCTCCCACGAAACCGGAAGAGCATTTGGCTGCGATGGAGAAGGTCTTCCGGTATCTCCAGCGAGAGAACTTCCGGCGTTTCTTACGGCAGGCGGAGACGCACGAGGCGCTGGTCGATTTGATCCAGGAAGCGGACGATTTCCAAGAGGCCTGACGGCGCTCGTTTCCCGCATGCGAGTGAAAAGAGGATGGATCGGACGCGAAAGGTGGGGTGCGATTGTCGGAAGCCACGACTGAGGCCGTGCGTGAGGTTGCGGTTGCGAACCTGGAGGGCCTGCACGCTCGTCCGGTCATGCAGTTCGTAGATCTTGCCTCGCGGTTCCGATCGGCGGTGACGGTGACGAACGTATCGCGCACTCACGAGTCCGTCGACGGCAAGAGCGCGATGCACATGATGCTTCTCGAGGCGACAAAGGGCTGTGTATTGAGGATTCAGACCTACGGCGATGACGCCGAGGTGGCGGCCGACGCTCTGGCTACTCTGGTTCAGGAAGGCTTCAAGGCAAACACACCTCCGCCGTCCGATTGACGGCCGAAGTGACGGCTCGATCCGGTCGGGTTTGCAGCGCACCCATGGAAATTCTTCGTGGCATTTCGGTCGCTCCCGGCGTCGCGATCGGCGAGGCCGTCGTACTCGAGGCGGAGGAGTATCGTATACCCTTCCGGACGGTTGTGGAGGGCGACGTCCCGGCGGAACTGGAGTGCCTGGATCGGGCCTTCTCGAAGTCCATCGAGGAGCTGAAGGAGCAATCCGCTTGGCTGAACACGCATCTGGGACGCGACGCCGCGAACGTTTTTGAGTGGCACATCGGGGTGCTGGGTGACGAGCAGTTGCGGTCCGGGATCGAGTCGCAGATTCGGGAGCGACGCGCGTCGGCGGCGTACGCGGCGAGCACGGTGATGCGGAACTACCAACGGCGCTTCATGCAGATGACCGACCCGCTGTTGGTCGAACGAATTCGAGATGTTCAGGACATTGAACGGCGGTTGTTACGGTGCATTCTGGGGGAAGGTCGCGAGGACTTGAGGGGACTGACGCAGCCGGTCATTCTCGTTGCGCACGACCTTACTCCGACGCAAACCGCGCAGCTTTCGGAAACGAAAGTCGTCGGTGTCGTTCTCGATGCCGGGGCGGCGACGTCGCACACGGCGATCCTTCTGCGATCGTGGGGTCGTCCAGGTGTGATCGGCTTGAACGACGTCTCGACGCGCGTAAGCGGCGGCGATCTGCTCATCATCGATGGGACCAACCAGCTCGTTGTTGTCAATCCGTCGGAGTCGACGCTTCGGGAGTATCGCGGTCGCCGGGAGGCGCATGTTCGCCTGACCGGTGAACTCGACGAAATGCGCGGGTTGCCGGCGGTGACGCGTGACGGTGAGCGCGTTCAGCTGGTCAGCAACATCGAGTTTCCCTACGAGGTCAAAGTCGGTGCGAGCAAAGGCGCCGACGGCGTCGGTCTCTACCGCACGGAGTTCCTGTATCTTCGCCCGGAAGGCGCGCCGTCGGAGGAAGAGCAATATGAGGCCTATCGGGAGGCGATTCTCGGGGCCGACGGCAATTCCGTGACCATTCGGACATTTGATCTCGGTGCGGACAAATATACGCAGCAGCGCAGCTACGAACAGGAGCGTAACCCGATGTTGGGCTTGCGTTCGATTCGCTACAGCCTACAGAATCTCGATCTGTTCAAAGTGCAATTGCGTGCGATCCTCCGCGCCTCGGTCCTGGGCGATGTCCGGCTGATGTTTCCGCTGATTGTCAGCCTGATGGAGTTCCGCCAGGCCAAGATGACGCTGCACGACGCGATGGAGGACCTGGAAGAGGCCGGCGCTGCCTGGAATCGCGATCTCAAAGTCGGGATCATGCTCGAGACGCCCGCGGCGGTGGTCCAGGTCAAGGAGTTCTGCCGCGAGGTCGATTTCGTGAGTATCGGGACCAACGACCTCATTCAGTATCTACTGGCGGTGGATCGGAGTAACGAGCGCGTTTCGCAATACTATACGGCGTCGAACCCGGCGCTGCTCCGAGCGTTGCGAGATGTCCTACGCGCCTGTGGTCAGGCGAACGTCGACTGTAGTCTCTGCGGTGAAATGGCGGGGCAGCCGTTGTACACGATCTTCCTTCTGGGCATTGGACTGCGTTGCTTTTCGATGGCCCCGGCGAATATCCCCGAGGTCAAGAAGCTGATCCGTCTCGTGAGCACGACCCAGGCGCAGCGTGTCGCGCGCCGGGCGCTGAGTTTCGAAACGGAGCGACAGGTCAGCAATTACTTGCGTGACGAAACCCGGAAGCTCCTGCCGGAGGACCCGATCTGATGCTGCTGGGCACCATGGAGGCGCCGCGCCGATTACCCAGTGACTTGTCTCCGGAAGCGTCGTTGCGCGATCATGGATTGCGGATGGAAAGCTGCTCGAAACACCCACAGGTGGATCCCTCACTGCGCGAGCGATGGGCGTTTACCTACGGGGTGGACGGTGATGTTCGTTTCATCTCGCACCACGACACGATGCGGCTGTTTGAGAGGGCGTTGGCGAGGGCGTCGCTTCCGGTGCGATACACAGAGGGGTTCAATCCGCACGCGAAGCTTTCCGTCGTCGTTCCTCGCCCGGTTGGCGTCGCCTCGGACGTCGAGACGATCATCGTGGAGTTCTCGCGTCCGATCCACGGAGAGGACACCCGTGCGGCGCTCAACGACCAAATGCCCTCCGGTATGGAGGTTCATGGTGCGAGGCGATTGCAGCCTCGCGAAAGACTGACCCCCGCACAGGTTCGCTATCGACTGGACCCGGCGGGTGATACGGAATCAACATTACGTTCGCGGGTTCGCGCCATTCTGGCGTCGACCGAGGTCGTCATTACACGCACCCACTGTAAGAAGGGGCGTACGAGGCAACTCGACGCGCGACCCTTCATCGCGAACGTTGACGTTAACGATAACGCCATCGAGTTCACGCTACGCGTGACATCGGCAGGGACGGTCAGACCGGGCGAGTTCGTGGAACTCCTCGGGTTCGATGCGCGGTCCATGACCCATCGTGTCCGTCGCCTCGCTATTGAATGGCATGACATTGATCCAAGAGCCAATGCAACTGATGACACAAGAGAACACAAGAGAACAGAAGAAGACTAAGAAGACCGTACGTACGAAACGTAGAACGGCCAAGCGAAAGAGCATCGGGGATGTCGATGCAAAAGCGACCCCCGATGACGCCCGAGCGAAGGCCGTAGCGACTCAAGTCGATGTCGCCGTTGTTGCCGCGGAGCCGACCGGTTCGGAGAATGTTGCGGCAGAGAAGGCTGGCGCCGCAAAGCGGACGTCCAAACGCGGACGGTCGTCAAAGAGACGGCAGCCGTCGTCCGGTTCCACAGGAAAGGTCTCGGTCGATTCTGCGGACCGACCGGCGGAAGCGACGTCGGAATCGTCGGACGCGGTCGCGGCGAAGCCGGAGAAAACCACCAAACGCACACGGCGAAAAAAGTCTCGCGCTCGTGAGACGGGAACGGCGGCCGCGGAGAAGAAAACACCCACTACGGCTAAGGCGAGCACGTCGCGCACGCGTCGGACTTCCAGGGTCGCGACGCCGAGGGCTTCGTCGGACGACAAGGCGTCTCGCCAGATGCTCATCAACGTGTCGGAGGGGGACGAGTGCCGAATTGCGGTGCTTCTCGACGGCCGTCTCGAAGAGTTGTTCATCGAGCGTGCCGCGACCGTGTCGCACGTCGGGAACATCTACAAAGGACGGGTCACGAATATCGAGCCGACCATTCAGGCGGCGTTCATTGATTTCGGCCTTCCGCAGAACGGCTTCCTGCACATCAGTGATGTTCAACCGCAGTACTTTCCCGACCACAAAGGCGAGGCAGAGGACGTGGGACGTAAGATCCCGCGTCACAGCCGGCCTCGCATTCAGGACTGCTTCCGTAGAGGCCAGGAGGTCATCGTCCAGGTCAGTCGCGAAGGTGTGGGTACGAAAGGACCGACGCTGACGACCTACCTTTCGATCCCGGGGAGGTTCCTGGTCATGATGCCGGGCATGAATCGCCACGGCGTCTCTCGCAAGATCGAGGACGAAGCCGACCGCCGGACCATGCGCGAGGCGCTCAAGCAGCTCGAGCTGCCGTCGGGAATGGGGTACATTCTCCGGACCGCCGGATTAGGCCGCACCACGCGGGAACTTCAGCGAGATCTTCACTATCTGATGCGATTGTGGAAAGCCGTGGTCGATCGCATCAAGGAACAACCTGCCCCGGCGGAGTTGTACCGCGAATCGGATCTGATCACGCGGACCATCAGAGACGTCTACACGGCCGACTTCGAGAAGGTGGTCGTTGACGACTTGCATGCGGCTGAGCGCACGCGCGAGTTCCTGCAGATCGCCATGCCGCGGTCTAAACCCGCCGTCGAGGTTCATTCCGCTCGCGAGCCGCTCTTTCATCGCTTCGGCATCGAAAATGAGATCGAGCGCATCAACATGCGGCACGTTCCGCTCCCGTCCGGCGGGTCGCTCGTGATCGACACGACCGAGGCCCTCGTCGCGATTGACGTCAACAGCGGTCGCGCGCGCGTCGGCGACGATGCGGATGAGACGGTCTTCAAGACGAATCTCGAAGCGGCGGAGGAGATTGCGAGACAGCTCCGCCTTCGTGATCTTGGCGGGTTAATCGTGTGTGATTTCATCGACATGCGGCACGACAATCAAAAGCGCGCCGTGGAGCGTGCCCTGCGCGACGCCCTCAAGCAACACAAGGAGCGCGCGCGTACGCTCAAGCTGAGCGCGTTCGGGCTGCTCGAGATTACCCGCCAGCGTCAAGGACCCTCACTGAAGCGGAACATCTTCTCGGATTGCCCGCACTGTAAGGGGCGCGGCGTCGTCAAAATGCCCGACTCCGTCATTCTCGACGTGATGAGAATCCTGCAGTTGGCCACGAGCCGAAAGGACGTCTCCAAGGTCTTCGTGACCGTGGCGGGAAGCGTCGCTTTCCAGATTCTCAACTCGAAGCGGGCCGCGCTCGCGCGAGTGGAGTCGGAAACCGGAAAGAAGATCGTGATCCGCGGCGCACCCGGATATACGAGCGATCAAGTGACCTATGCCTGCGAAGACGCGCGAGGTCAGCCGGTCAATGCCATCCCGGCCCAGCCGGACTTCGGGCGATTGCCCTCGTCCACGTAGGGCCGGCTCCAGAAACGATGTGGTCGGGTCGAGTTGCCCCTCCCCTCACGGTCGCAGATCCGTAAGATCGCGGCGGCGAAGGTCGGTGGTCGTTACGGGCAGATGTTCTGTTCGACCATGAAGCGCTGCTCGGACCGGAGTTGACGGATGGTGTGGCCGTCGAGCATCAACTCGACGTAGAGCGGTCGGTCCGCGGCGGCGATGAACGTGCGCCGATCGACGTGATTGTAACCGAGCGTGTGGGCGATCTCGTGTGCCGTAATGTTGGCGAAAATGGCGACCCACTCGTCGAACGTGGCGGTTCCGTTGAGCTGGCGGATTTCCTCGCCGTAGATGACGGCGGTGTTGTCGTGCTGGTTGTTGCAGGGGTCGTATTCCGCCTCGCCCACCTCCGAGGCGCCCTGCGGCGAGTGCCCCTGTGTGATCTGCACGACCGTATCGCCGGGGCGTTGGAGGTCATCGGCATGGACGACCTTGATCGCCGGCGCCGATGAATCACAGTAGATGCGAGTGATCTGCTCTCTGACGCGTTCTTTGAAGTTCACCGCGTCGTCCGCCAGCGTGCGTCCTTCAAGTGTTTCGAAGAGTGACAGGTCCAACGCTCCGAAGGCTTTGCCTGGATAGAGCGCTGTCACGCCGCCGCCCCAGTCGAGCGTGATCAGTTCGGCCTTGTCGGCGGAGCCGCCGCCGCACTCCGCGATGAAGAGTGCTCGCGTGGCGGACCCATCGGCCAGGCCGCTTCCGCAACCGGTGACCGCTGTGAGGCCGATCGACGCGAAGGCGAAGATCGCCCCCACCTTTGCCGCAATATGGACTCGTTTCGTTTTCAGCTTCCCACCCTCCGGTCGACACCCCTTGGCCGCCTTCCCCAGAGGCGGTTGCGAATGCCGTTCCGCGCCATGGCAGGTCAGGAGCGCCGGTGCGGTGCTTCCGTTCCTGCCGCCGATTCTTGGGGCGAAGTCCGGGTGAAGTCAAACGCCGCAGTCGCGTAACGGTAGATCCCAGTCCACGTCAACGTGAGAGAAGATGTTATCGAACGGGCATGCGCAGAGGGTCCGGAAAACAGATTGGGCGCCCCGCCTTGTCTATGGATCGCAGCGTGTTGCATCCCACGAGAAGGGGTATGTCATGCCGCGGAAGGCGTCGAGTCCGGTGGTGAGGTCTTCGACGGTGATGAGCATGTCGGGGACAGCGGGGAACCGATCGACCTCCGATCATTCACCCATGAAGGCCTTTTGGAACTCGGCAAAGTCCCACAGGTCGACGTCGAGATCGGCCGGTTGGCTTGCGTGCGGGAAATCGTAGAGTCGGGAGCAGTAGGAATCGGGTTGCGGAATCGCCGGGCCGCGCAGACAAATCGGGAGCCGCACGACATCCAAGAGGCTGATGATGCAGTCGCCGGAATCTCCGATCGGTCGGCCGGTGGCATTGACGGCCAAACCCAACGGCGTGAACGGACAGATGTCCAAGGCGTTCTCGGCCCCATCGCCGTCGCGGTCCGAGTCGCAATCGTCCGTGGTACCGTCATGGTCGAAGTCCGGATCGCATTCGTCCGGAACGAGATTCGTGTTGCAGTCTTCACTGCTTCCGTCGACGAGGTCGCACGAATCCGGGTACCCACTGTTGTTGCAGTCGCGCTCGCACTCGTCAGGAGCCCGGTTTTCGTTGCAGTCCTTGCTGAACAGCGTCGCAACGTCCTCAGTGTCGGGACGCTCATTGCCGTTGCAATCGCGATCGCCGATTCGAAGGAAGTATACGTCCTGTTCGCCGTTAAATGTAGCAGCGTAAGCCACGTTGACGCCGGCATTGTCGGAGATCATGTCGTAATAGTCCCCTAGCTTGTCCTGATTGGGCCAGCCTACAAGACTGTTGAAGGAGGGGCTGAGCGGTGTGTTGGCGGACCAGGTGAGGCCACCATTATTGGAGAAGGCGTAGTACAGTTCGGAATGGGCGAAGGACTCCGTATCGCGCGTGTCGTTCCAGACGACGTCGATGCGGCCGTTGGGCGCGACCGACATTGTGCCGAACCATTGCCAGGCGCCGTTGTCTGACGGATCATCGTTGACGCGAATGGGTGGGCTCCAGTTTAATCCGCCGTCGGTGCTTCGAGCGAACATGACGTCGGCCGGGTCCGCACCGGGGGGGTCCACGGAACAAAGTGTGTAGACGTGGCCACGGCCGGGTCCTTCCGTCGGGTCCGTCGCGACCCAGACCTGCCCCATCAGCCCCCCGGGGTTCGGTCCTACTCCGGTATAGTATCTGTGGCTGCCGCCGAGATCGACGATCCGCGAGAAGTCGAACGCCAGCGGCGCGGCCGGATCCCTCAGGGTCGACGACTTGGCGACCACGATCTGTGCGCTACTTGTGTAGCTTCGTCCCGCGACATAGACCTCACCGTCGGGTCCCACGGCGGTAACGCCCCAGATCGGTTGACCGAGGATCGGTATCGGATCGTCGAAAGTCAACGCGCCGTCCCGCGATCGTGTGGACCAGTTGTCGCCGCAACATCCGGCGTAATCCCAGGCGGCGTATAGGTGACCGTGTCCAATGCCGCCCGTGCGGTCGATGTCCATCCATAGCTTGTCCCCCCCGAGGGCATAGACTCCTTGGTCGAAGTGCATGCCACCGTCCGTCGACTTGAAGATGGTGCAGAAGTAGTCGCCGTTGACTGTGAGGCTGTTGTAGTAAAAGGTACCGTCTGCGTCGGCCGCGAGCACGGGGTCACTACGGAATACACCGGGATCGAGCACGCCGGGAAACGTCCAGATTTGGCCGCTGTCAAGCGTGTAGGCTATGCCCGCCTGGCGGAAGTTCGAAGCGGTGGCGTCGAACTGCCGCCAGGCGATCACCATGTTCGCCGGCGCGGTAGGGCTGACCGCGATCGACGGCTCATTGGCCGCGTCGCCGATGATGTTCTGGCCGTTTGCATCCACGTTGACCTGAATGCTGACGTAGGGGCCGCGTTGGACGACTGCCGGTGCTGACTTTGCGCCGCCTGCCACCTGTCCTTGTCCGGGCATATAAGGATCATGCGTGCGCTCTTCGTGCGGTTCGACGATGCTTTGCGAGGCGACATGTTCATTGGGCGGGCCTACGCTCAGCGGCGTCTGATGCAGCTGAAGCTGCGACCTCCCCGTCGTGGCCACGACGAGCGAGAGCGTGGAGACAACCAGAATCGTGGATCGGCCCGTGCGTGACGGCATTCTCCGACCTCCCCGAGTCCCGCAGCAAGACCGCGGTATCGCCCTCCTCCTCTGCTCCAGCCAAGACCATTCTACAGAAATGATGGTGAAAAACAAGCGTCCGGAATACCCGGTTAGAGCAAGCTCTATCCGATTGTAGCGTTCGGGGGTCCATTTCGCCCGGAGAATCCTGCCAGTCTTCCGCTACGTTTGGACTGGTTGCGCTATCGTCGTTGGGTATGAGCGATACTCGGTCCCCCATTTCACCACATTGAGGGATAGAAGGAGTCTTCTAGAGCGGTTTCAGTCAACATGTAGCGTGTATCCTGCGTGACGGAAGCAGTTGGTGGCGTCGGAGGGTGTCACCGCGTCAAGCACGGCCTGCATGGATTGCCAGAGGGTGGTCTGGGTGCGGCAGGCCAACGTGCGAA
>JAJDDV010000040.1 GCA_029260135.1 Phycisphaerae bacterium
CTAGTGCCGTTTCCAAGAAGGTTCTATGACTTTTTCCGTTTCGCATGCTGATTTCGGTAGTTGGCGTATCGCCGCAGTGCGTTGGCCAGTTCCTCGTGGCTGGCATAGTCGGAATTTCGAATGACGAACTCCTTCACCGGAGTGAACTGACACTCGATTGGGTTGAGCCAGGATGCGTTGGTTGGTGTCCAGATCATGTGAATGTTGTTCTGCTCGCACCAGCGGCGAACGGCTGGAGTGCCGTGCGGTGAGTAGTTGTCGAGGATCAGATGAATCCGCTGGGTGGCTGGGTACCGCCGCCGCATTTTCTTCAACACTTCGAGAACTTCGCGCGAACGCTTTCGCGCCCGCGTGTACCCCCAAAGTCGATTGTCGTGAATATCGTAAAACGCCAGCCAGTGTCGCACGCCGTGCTTGCGCGTGTAGGTGGCGCGAAGACGATTCGCACTGCATCCCCAACTCCGGCCGGCCTGTGGTCGAATCTCCAATGGCCCGAACTCGTCGAACGCGATCGTCGGACCGTTGCTCGCCCGCTGGTTCACATAGCGACGGATTACTTTTTTTTCGAGGCAAGCTTGGGGTCGTTACATTCCTTCCAAGTCTTGGTGCGACGGATCTTGACCTTGGCGGCCTTGAGCATCTGCCTGACGGTTTCGATGGCGATGGAGTCGACCATCTTCTCGCGCACGACGAAGTCGCGGAGTTTCGGCAAGGACCAACGTCGATACGGTTCACCAAGAAGATCGGGCGGGCAGAGCGCCGTTTCGATGATGAAGCTGCGTTGTTCCTCGGTGAACTTCTTGGGCCGCCCGATGCCGTACTTGGGCTCCAACGAGGAGAACCCTTCTTCGTTGAACGACTTGATGATGGTACGCACGTGTGCTTCGGAGAAATAGAATCGTCGGGCGATGTCCGGGACTCTGGATCCTTGATCCGAGGCGAGAACAACCTGCGCCCGCCGCATCTTGATTCGGTTCGCGTCACGTCGAACCATGCGTTGGAGCTTGCGACCTTCGGGCATGCTGATGTTGCGAACGTACAGGCACATGACGAATCTCCACATGTTACAACGACATCCCTGTCAACACGTGGCAATTCATATATACCCAAAGCACTCATCGCGCAAACTGCCTATTTTAACAGATGTTGAGCAACCTTTTTGGAAACGGCACTAGTCCTAGGGGCAATGCGAATGTGCCCATCCCAGCGGCGAGAGACCAAATATGCACCATCGTCCGCCTGTGCGCGCGTTCGGATGTCGGGATCGGGCACTGTGACCGCCCAACGGTTCCACGCTCGCCCCGAGAGCTCGCACCGAGAGTGGCTTGCTTTCCGCTCATTCTTGGCCCGCCATATCCGTAAACAGAAACACAGTTCCGAGATCAATCGAGACTGTGCTAGATGCATCCGACAGTCCCACCATCTCCGCTTGGATCTCCATTGTGGTCTCATTTGTCGATCCGTCGAGTTCTACAAGCACTGTCACCTGATCCGGGATGAGTGGTGCGGCCAACGGTGGCAGAGGTAGCTCAACTGCACCTGCCCTTGCCACGGCCAGCTCACAAAGCGAAAAACAAGTTTCTCCCATATCGGTTGGCACCATTGCTGTGAAGGCGCCGCTCGCACGTACAGGAAACTGTTCAAAGGAAAGAAGCGTCGGAACGGCCTGCCCTTGCCTCTGAAATGCAAATCCGATCGATGCGCCCGCCAGCGGCAGACCCGTTCGAGAATCCACGAGCTCACCTGTGACGAGATATCCAGAAAACGCCAGTCCACAGGCTTGACATCCAGCGACGAGAGAAGACACTACCGTGAGTGAGATGATTACCGAACGGCATGCATACACTCGAAGTGCAGGGGCGCCCTGCTGGCTACGGTAGACGTAGATCACATCGCCGAGAGTTCGTATGTCCCGCATAGCTAACCTCCTTAATTCTGAAGCACACACCTTCGCAATGGGTGATGGTTCTGCCCAGCAAGATCACCCAGGTCTAGCAGCCATTGACTAGAGCCTATCCCAAGACCTGGCTTTGTATATAATGTGTCATTATGTTGACACTCACGGATGAACAACTCGACTGGTTGATGGAACGAATTCCCAAGCCCAAGAAAGATCCTCGCGGCGGCAGACCGTCCGTCGACCTTCGCGAAGCCATGAAGGGCATCTACTGGATCCTTGATAACGGCGCCAAATGGAAAGACCTTCCGAAACGCTTCGGCTCGAAGAGCACGGCGCACCGTTGGCTTCAGAAATGGGTCCGGGAGGGCGTGTGTGAGAGGATCATGCAAGATGCCGGGCGATGCATCGATGAGCGCGACTGCAATCGCTTGTACGAGTGATTTGTTGACGGGACACTTGCCAAATCCAAGGGCGGCGGCGACGGCATCGGAAAGACGAAGGTAGGAAAAGGGGTAGAAATAATGGTCTTGGTCGACGGGCGAGGCCTTCCAGCGTCCGTCGACACCATGTCGGCCAGTCCTCACGAGAGCCAGTGCGTTCAACGTCTTTTCGTTTTCATGCTGTGCAGCGAAACGCCGCCGCGTGTGATCGGCGACAAAGCATACGACAGCGATAAGCTTGACGAAGCACTGGCGCACCAAGGCATTGAGATGATCGCACCGCATCGCGGCAACCGAAGGAAACAAGACATCACACAAGATGGAAGGTCGTTGAGGCGCTACGACCGACGTTCGACTGTGGAAAGATCGCTCTCGTGGTTTCAGAACGTCAGACGTCTGTGCATTCGATGGGAGAAGTCCACAACATTGTTCCAGGGTTATCTGCATCTCGGCTGCACGCTGCTTCTATTGAAAGAGGCTTTAGGATAGCCTCTAGGACTCAATACCGCAGCTGATGAGACAGTCACGGTATGGGAAGTCGACCTGGGGTAGGTCATGGAACCACCAGCAAGTGTGCGCTATCTCATGTACGATGATACGGCGTTGCGCGTTTTGGGAAATATTCTGGACGCACAAATAAGGCGTGGTCGTGGCAGGCCACGTCCAGCCTCCCCACTCACCCATCCCCTGGCAGTTCGCGTC
The DNA here is from genome assembly GCA_029260135.1 of Phycisphaerae bacterium. Classification (GTDB taxonomy): domain Bacteria; phylum Planctomycetota; class Phycisphaerae; order UBA1845; family UBA1845; genus OFTM174. Next base: position 3,043 of record JAJDDV010000040.1, read on the forward strand.
GCAACGAATGGTAGCCCGAGCAAACAAGGAGCCGCCATTACAGCAACCTAGGCGCGCCTGCATACAGTCTATGCTGATACTCGGCAGATCCTCGCAAGTATCCAAGCACTCACATGCACCAGTAAACATTTCGGTTGATGGAATACTCCAACCGTCGCAGCTATACGTGCCACTAGATGTAATAATAGGGCCCTTGTTTTCGCACGGAGGGCGAGGAGGGCGTGGTACAGGTCTGGGATTACAGCCGCCACCTCGCATCGGTGTTCCCTCCAGATAGAGTTCGTCAGTCAGTGCCCAAGGTGGAATAGCGAGACCACGTGGATCGAGACGGTTGCCCGGATTGCCAGCCACGTATTGGTAGAGATTAAGGCCGTCCTGGTATCCGGATTTAGCCCGCGCCTTCAAAGCCAGGGGATCCCTGTGCACAAACCGCCTCTTTCCTGGATCGTACTGCCGCGCTCGATTCTGATAACTCCCGATCTCGGGCTCGTACAGCAGTCCCTGATGCCCGAAGAGTTGGCCTACGCCGGTGGTGATGCGACCGGGATGGGTGGCGACGCCTTGAGGCAATGAATCGCATAGCGTCAGGTCTGCATCGTCGACATCGTCATCAAAATCCAAGTCCAAGACGCGACAGGCACCGCTTGGATCAGCCCCGCGGCAGGCGCCTCCAACTTCTCCCGCTGCGCGGTCGCTGCTGTCAACGTCACCGTCGCCATCGTAATCGCCGGGGCCGGTCTCCTGGTTGACAGTCATGATGCCGTAGGGTGTGTTGACGTATCGCTCCACGAGGCTGCCGCCCAGATCGGTCAGGCTGATAACGTTCCAGTTGGCGTCCTGGTGCACGTACAGATCGCCTATCTCCGCATTACGTATCATGGCGATTTCATCGATATACTTCACACCTCGAACGACTTGCTGAACCATATTGCCCGAGCCGTCCCGGGTCTCGATGATCTTCTGACCATCATATAAGTATACCACGGTCCCGTCCCAATTGCCGGAATCCGTGACGACTTTCTTCAATCTACGGCCCGTGGCATCGAATTCGGCCGTCTGGATCGTGGTAGCCCCGCTGTCGGCCGACGACTGGACCTTGACCAGCCGGTTCCAGGCGTCGTAGACGTAGCGATAGACGCCGTCGTCGATCAGGTTTCCGGCGTGGTCGTGGTAGGCAGTTACGGAGCTGGAACCGAAGTCTTCGCTCCAGACGATGTCGTCACCTGGATCGTCGATGTCGGCGTCGGCGTTGTTGTCATAGCCGATCTTGGCGTCGTCGAAGATGGGTGAGCTGGTACCGCTGAACGCTACGCCACCCGCCGGAATCCAGCTGTCCGACACGGTCAGCTGCAGCGAACCGTCGGTGTAAACCGCTATCTTGTCCGTGCCACTGTCGTCGGGAACTCACTTCGTTCATCGCTTCGTACAACGAGCATCGACCACACACAACGCTCCAAGGAAGGACACCGGACGAGGTCTACTTCCGGCTCCGGTCTGCCAACAGGCGACCACGCATTGAACCGCGCCAGCGATGGCCTCGAAAGGCGCCATGTGCGGCGTCTCATACATTCGTTGCCGGGCGACCCGGCGATCGATTCGCGCTGCAACACGCGTCCTCTGATGGCATGCGACGTCTGCCCATCGTCTCGCTGAAACGCGCGGCGGAGAGCCGGTTGCCTCGAAGGAAGCCTGGCGTTCCCGTGCCGCACGTGTGCCCCTGCCGGCACTCTTGGGACGCTTTGACGCTTCAAATGGGCGAAAGCCTTCGTTCGCTGTGTCTTGGAGACCGGCACCGCAGCGTCTTCCGCCTTCCTTCGGCGCCCTCTTGGGCGGCAAAACGGCCGCGCAAGGATCGGTGGTCCAACACAGCTCTTTCGGGGCACGGGCGAGGATGGATCGGACCTTGCCCATTTCCTGTACCGCACATCGCGAGGTATCCTAGAGAACCGTTGCCTTTCTGAGTCTGGAAACGGGGCCCGCAGTTGGCACCTCTGGCCCTTGACGATCGGCAACAATGCCGGTTCTATGTTCTATAGCGTCCGCCGAGACATTCATCGGCGCTACGATCCGCCGTCGCAAAAGCAAGACCGGACGATGATCCCCTGAACGGTGTGATTCCGCGGAGTTGTCCGGCAACCATGGAGGACATTGGAGTGAATCGATACTTTTTGACGGGGGGCCTGCTTCTCGTACAGGCATCGTGCGCAACGCTTCCACGTACTGAAAGCGGGATCGACGGTCCGGCCAGGTGGTCCGCGCCCCCGCTGCATCGTGCTGTTTCGGTCCGGGACGGGCGGACCGGCGAGGTTCTTCCGTTCGAGGACTTCCTGGATCGTGCCGCCGAAGCGGACGTGGTCTTTCTCGGCGAGCTGCACACCGACGAGACGACCCACCGCGTTGAGCTTGCGGTCTATGAGGGCCTGCTCCAGAGACGCAAGGGTGACGTCGTGCTTTCGATGGAGATGTTCGAGCGCGATGTGCAGGAGCACGTCGACGCCTATCTTTCCGGCGCGATCGACGAGGCTGCGTTCCTGGACCGCTCGCGTCCGTGGGGCAACTACCGTACGGCGTACCGGCCTTTGATCGAACGGGCCAAGTTGTCGAAGCGCCCGGTGGTCGCCGCGAATTTCCCGAAACCGCTGCGCAGGCGGGTCGCGATGGAGGGCCCGGAGGTTCTCGAGTCGCTCGAGGGAGCGGAGCTCAGTCACGCACCGGTCGAGCTGTTCCCCAACACGCCCGCTTATTGGCGCCGCACCGATAACGCGGTCCGTAGCCACCGGGTCATGGCCGGTGGAGGCGGTGGCGATGAATCGAGGCTCTATTCCACCCAATCGCTTTGGGACAACGCGATGGGTGAGGCGTGCGCACTCGCTCTTGACGAACATCCTGGGCACGCCGTGCTCCATGTCAACGGCGGATTTCATACCGCGTATTGGGACGGGACCGTGCATCAACTTCTTCGCCGCAGACCGCAGGCGAAGGTTGTGACGGTGAGTATTTCTCCGACGACCAATCAGACGGTCGCGGAGCTCTCGGGGGCACCTGTTGCGGATTATGTCATCTTCGCCGAGTCACGAGCGGACGACCTCCATGACGGAATGTGGTCCGTTACCGTCGGGCGAGAGCAGAAGTACCGTTTTCACCTGCCCGAAGGGGCTAGCGATGAGGACCGGGTCCCGCTGCTGATTTGGCTTTCCGACGACGGATTCACCGCATCCGACGGGATGGACTTGTGGAAGGATCGCCTCGGCGCGTCGGCGGCCATCGCTGTGCTCGAAGCTCCATACCGTGGTATCCAGGAGGATTTTGGCAAGGGCGGTCGCTGGTTTTGGCCCGACTCGTTCTCCTCGGATGTCGGGTCGATGATCGTTTCCGTCGAGCGCATTTGGGGATACCTACTGCGCAACTATCCCATCGATCCGACGCGTGTATGTGTCGCCGGTGAAGGGGCCGGCGCGACGGTTGTCTCTTCCATCGGCCTGCTTACCGACCGCATGGACATGGAAGCAGTGGCTGTCGAACCGAGTCGTTATGTGAAGATCAAGGACTTTCCCCTTCCTCTACCTGAGTTCCAGGGAGAGGCGCCTGCGCCCGATCGGTCGCTGCGCGTGGTCATCCGTGACGGCGATTCCGACTGGTGGGCGGAGGAACTTGGCGAATACGCGGCGATCGGGTTGGACGCGTCGATCGTCGATGCCAGCGACGATCCCTGGTCCCTGGAGCATGACCTCGAGAATAACCTCCGGACGGCGATGGGCATGGAGCTGCTCCCCGAGGGCGATTCCAAAGAACGCAGGTATGTCCTGATCGACAGCGATTCACCACGCGCGCGTCACTGGGCTCGCTTGCTCGCGCTGCGTGCAACAGCCAGCGAAGGCGTTCCCGTTGCGGTGCTGGAAACGGCGCCCGAGGGCGACGGTGCAACGCGCATACCGATGGAGATTCACGCGGAGTCGTTCGCGGCCGAAGGCGCCCTTCCCCCTTGTCCCGGACCTTTCGGCGGGACGACCGTCCTTGTGTTGCCCGACGAAACGCCTCCACAGGAAGTAAGGGCATGGGATGCACTCCTGGAGAACGACCCGCTAGCGAAACGCAGCCGTTTTCTTCGCATGCGCATTGCAGCGGCTGGAGGCGAGCGCAGCCTTCCTGTCGTATTGGGGGTGCTGCGAGGTGAAGGTCGCGAGAATATTCTGATCGTTCCGGCGAGCTTCTGCGCCGACGGTGCGCGGATGCGCACGCTCAAGCGAAGCGTGGCCGCTTTGGAAGATCAGATGACGCTCCAGTGGCTTCCGGGTCTGGGTGGCCGCGACGTTTCGATGGCGCCCTCGTTGGAGACCCTGCCGCAGACACCGGTTCGTCACACGCTGTCGGTGGTGCTAGCGCCTGATGAGCACCGTTTGGCCGTGGACGACACCATCGAGCTTCCGCGCGCGTTGAGCAGAGCAGGGTCTACGTTCACGCTCAGCGCGGCACTGTCGATCGACAACAGCGATCCGCCCGTCACCAAGACAACGGCCGACAACGAGCACGAGACACGCTACACGTTGGATACCGACGCTGAAGATGGCGAGTTTCGTGTATCCTACAGCGGCACGATCGACTTCGGACTCTCCGATCAGAAGGAGGAATACACAAGAGGGTTCCGGGAGAGCAGGGGCGTGCTGGGGGCGGAAGGCGTCTACCTACACGGGCAAAGTGCGTGGATCCCGAAGTTCAACGAAGCACTGATTCGTTTCGAGCTCGAAGTTCAGGTACCCGACGACTGGCACGTGATCAGCCAGGGCAACGGGACGTCGAGAGATGAGGATGGGCTCGCGCGGTTTGAGTCCGGTGGAATGTTGGAGCAGATCTATCTCGTGGGCGGTCCCCTGGTGGTGGAGAGAGACGCTGCCGGCGCGGTCGAGACACTTGTCTACCTTCACGAACGTGACGACGCACTGTCCAGGAAATACCTCGATGCAACGGCGCGTTATATCGAGATGTATCGGAAGCTGATCGGACCCTATCCCTACGGCAAGTTCGCGCTGGTCGAGAACTTTTGGGAAACAGGGTATGGTATGCCGTCGTTCACTCTTCTGGGCCCGCAGGTGATTCGATTTCCGTTTATCCTGCACTCTTCGTACCCCCATGAGATTCTCCATAACTGGTGGGGCAATTCCGTCTTTGTCGACTATGAAAGCGGAAACTGGTGCGAGGGCCTGACGGCCTACCTTGCGGATCATCTCATCCAAGAGCAGCGAGGAAAGGGAACGCAGTACCGACGCAATACGCTTCAGAAGTACCGCAATTACGTCAATGACGGACGCGACTTTCCGCTGTCCGAGTTCCGCTCTCGACACAGTTCCGCGACCGAGGCTGTCGGCTATGGCAAGTCGCTGATGACTTTCCATATGTTACGTCGCAGCGTGGGTGACGACGCATTTCGCACGGGGCTGGCCAAGTTCTACCGCAAAAACAAAGGCAAACGCGCCTCGTTTGATGACATCGCGGCCGCCTTCGAGTCCGTCGTTGATGAAGACCTCTCTGGGTTCTTCAAGCAGTGGATTCACCGTGCCGGTGCGCCGGCACTGTCACTCACCGACGTTTCCGCTGACGCAACCGCAGAGGGCTACCGGATTAACGGGACCCTCCATCAGACGCAGGAGGATGAGCCGTTCGCTCTTGCAGTGCCAATACATGTGCAAACGGATCAGGGTCTCGAGACGTTTGTTGTCGACGCAGCCAGAAGCAAGCACGACTTCGAACTCGCCGTCAAGTCGCGTCCACTTTCTGTCGCCGCGGATCCGATGTTCGATGTGTTCCGTCACCTCGATCCGCGAGAGACCCCTCCGTCGATCGGACAACTCTTCGGAGAATCTCGCCTACTCGTCGTCCTGCCTGAGTTCGCCGGTGAGTCAGGCGCGTCAGACCCGTACCGTGAGTTGGTTGAATCGTGGCAGAGCGATGATCATGGGATCGAGGTGACGCGCGAAACAGAATTGGAATCGCTTCCAGCGGATCGAGCCGTGTGGGTCCTCGGAAAAGAAAACCGCTTCGCTGCGAATCTGATCGCAAGCGTGGATGGTGTTTCGGTTACTGATTCGGGCACGGCGATTGAACTTGCCGGCGCGAAAGTTCCCTTTGCTTCGCATTCCACCGTGGTCGTTTTCCGCCATCCTGAGAATCTCGAAAAAGCCATTGGGTGGATCACGGTCGATCCAGCTGCCGCGTTTGCGGGGATGTCACGCAAGCTGCCGCATTATGGGAAGTATTCGTATCTGGCGTTCGAGGGTGACGAGCCCACCAATACCGTCAAGGGCCAGTGGGGCACGAACAGTTCGCCGCTGGTGATTCACCTGGCTGGGGTGCGGCGCGAGCCGGTTGCCGTAGCGGTTCAAGAGCGGGAAGCGTTGGCTGAGCTTCCGCCGGTATTCTCACGCAAGGCCCTTATGGACCATGTGGAGTGGCTTGCCTCCGAGGACCGAGCCGGGCGCGGTTTGGGGACCAAGGAGATCAACGACGCGGCTGAGTATATCCGTAGTAGTATGGAATCTGCCGGGCTAGAGCCAGGTGGTGATAACGGTACTTGGTTCCAACGCTTTACGGTGCCGGAGGGACCCGCCGGTACGCCTGTCGAAGCGGTCAACGTGGTTGGTGTGCTTCCCGGTTCGCGAGCGGATTGGGGCGACCAGTCCCTTGTCCTCAGCGCCCACTATGACCATCTGGGTCGGGGCTGGCCGGATGTGCACGAAGTCGATCAAGGTAAAGTCCATCCTGGTGCAGATGACAATGCCAGCGGAGTCGCCGTCTTGCTTGAACTCGCTCGGAATGTCGTCTCCGAAGGAGGCGGTTCGCGCAATCTTGTGGTCGTCGCCTTTTCTGCAGAGGAGAATGGCAGGCTGGGTTCGAGGCATTATGTCGAGAATCCGCGGTTTCCTGTTCAAGAGGTTCGGGGAGTCATCAACCTCGATACGGTCGGGCGTCTGTTCGATGGAAAGATCGCGATCCACGGCACGGGAACCGCTGACGAATGGCAGCATGTCTTCCGCGGCTGCGGCTTTGTCACCGGGATCCCAAGTCAGAACGTCTCCGGCGGCGCGGAGGGCTCTGACCAGGCGAGTTTCATCGACAAGGGTATCCCGGGGGTCCAGATATTTACCGGCGCGCACGAGGACTATCATCGGCCGAGCGACACGGTAGACAAGGTCGACGGCGCGGGCCTGGTGAAGGTGGCGACCTTCATAAAGGAATCGGTTACGTACATGCTCGAGCGAGAAGCGCCGTTGACGGTGCGCATTGAGAGCCCATCGACTCGGCAGGAGACCGCGACACACGCTGCGGGTGGTCGAAGGGTATCGTTCGGTACGGTTCCGGACTTCGCGTTTCAGGGCGATGGTGTGAGAATCGACTCGACGGTACCGGACTCACCGGCTGCGCGCGCGGGGCTTGTCGAGGGCGACATTCTTGTAGCCCTGAACGGAACAGACATCGCCGATCTTCGTGCGTTCTCCCAATTCTTGAAGACGCTGGAACCTGGTCAAGAGGTGGAGGCAACCGTATTACGTGTCGGCAAGAGAGTCTCGATGAAAGTGGTCGTGCAAAGGCGTTAGAGAGTCTCTTCGCTGGGCCAGGGGCAACCGCTCCCAACGAACTGCGCGGATTCGCTGAGATCTTCATGGGACGGGGCGCGTTCTTCCGCTGATTCTCCGCTCACCGCGGCTACCGCCTGATCGGGCTGATCGTACACTGCCCTGCAGTGATGAAGCGGAGCAAAGCTAGGTGCGCTGCGCCAGCGACATTGGACTCCGGTTGTTCAGGTGGGCATGCGCTCCCCGATGCGGTAAATGTGCAGAGTGGCCGGAGAATGAAATTCTTGCTCGTTCTGCCAGCGCGGTGAGAGAGGTTCAGTCCGAATCCGAAGGGCGACATCGCCGAATTGTATCACTACCGATGGCTGGCCGAACTGGACATCCGCGCGATCAAGGTGACTATGGGCATGGACGTCTTACGCTGCGCAACGCCCGAGATGGTTCACAAGGAGATGTGGACGTGTCTGTTGGCCTACAACCTGATTCGTCGGACCATGCTGCAATCGACGCTGGAGGCGGGCGTGTTGCCACGCGTGCGGAGTTTCACCGCCGCCATGCAATCAATCGCCGCGAGCTGGCTGGTCATCGTCTTGAGCGACGATGCCCTGGCCACGCTTCTGATCGACGCCACCTCACTCAGTCTCGCAGCGCATGTCGTCGGCAACCGACCCGGTCGCGTCGAAGCACGCGCGGTGAAGCGCCGATACGCGCGAGATGGCTCACCTGCGTCATTCATCGGCCCATCGGCAAGAGCTGCAACGTCGCCCAAGCCGGCAATACCGATCAATACCGCTGTAGTGATACCGATAGGTTTCATGACATTCTCCATGTCGTAGACAACATTGCCCATACGCCCTGCGGCGCCGGACCGCCCGGCAATCCGTCGATGCAATAAGACTCTCATCTAAGTGCCCTTGGACTCTGTCTTCGTTCCAATTCAGAAACAACTGAGCAAACGAACGCAGTGTTCGGAGTTAGCGCGCGTGCTTCCTTTTGACCTCATCGCATTCTTTTTTCATGACGTCGTGGACGACTGCGGGAGGCGCTCCCCATGGGGCAATATCCGTAGCAAGCAGGATCGGATACTGCGACGTTGCCGCGCCGATATGCTGCGTTGGGCTTCCGATGACCACACGCCCGATTCGCGCCTCGCGAATGGCGTACGCACACAGGAAGCACGGCTCGGCCGTCGTGTAGAGCGTCGCCTCCGGAATCTGCTGTCGTCCTAACTTTTCACTGGCACGAATGACGGCGAGGATCTCGACGTGCTCGAACCGAGAGGAACCCGTGGACGGTTGTTCCTCGGCGTCCGAGACAATCTGTCCGTCAACAACGACCAATGCGCCGACAGCCGTGTTTCCCTTCGACCGAGCCGTCGATGCAAGCTCGATGCATCTACGCATCATCTGCTCGTCAAGTGTGGTGCTGCCTAGAGTCATCGATTCATCTCCGTGGGTGATTGTCACACAGTTGCATGCCACATTACGGGCAATCGCCCGGTTCATTATTCTCCACGCCATCACAGATCGCGCACACAAGACTGTTGGTTCCCTTCGCAGCATTGTCGAATCGGTGATCGTCTTGCGGTTTGGGATTGTGCGGCGAGTAATCGAGGAACTCGCATTGAACACCGGCCGGTAACGGTGATTCCAACCAGCGATCTAATTCAAAATCCCAATAGCGCCCCGTCCCGCCTGTCTCATTGGTGCGGTCGTCCATCTTCCAATGAACGACCGGACGCCCTGTAAGCTGCAAGATTCGACCGTGATCGAAGTCCAAGAACAGCAGACCGGCATGCGGATGCAGCGCGAAATTTCCGAGCGTGTTGTACATACTGTTTCCTCGATAATCCGGGATTCGAAGCGTCGTGTCGCTCAGGACTCGAATGAATCCCGTGTTGCCGCCACGATGTGAGGCATCAACGCCACCTCGGGGGTTGGCACTAGCAACAAAGAACGTGTCCGTTGAGGCCATCAGGTCACGATGCTCAGGAAGGAGTAGTTCGCCTCGACGCGGTTCAGGGGATTCAGTCGATTCAATGTTCGCCATGCTAGTGAGTTGTCGACGTTGGAGGTACTTGGGGCAATTCGGATACGATTCGTCCACGTCCACGCGCAGCTGGTTTTCGACCGATCGAGTAGCGCGGCCGTTGATTCGCAATCGCCGCCGAGTGGACACTTCGATCACGAGCATGCCCAGGCGCGGATCGTGATCGATATTGCTCCAAATCGGGTCATGTGGATTGAGCGCCGTCTGGTTCAGGTCCACCGTGAGCGTGCGTTCATCATTGGCTGTCACGAATCCGGGCGTACCGAACAGAATCGATGCCCAAACATCCTGGCCCGGGTCGATGCTACCCAGCACGACCATCGGTTGCTGGGCGATGAAACGCAAGGCTCCCTTGACTATGGAATCGGCGATCGCCGCTCCGTTTCGCTTGCCGGCATCCAACTCACCAACACGTTCCTGAACCGATAACTCACCTTCGTGGTACGGCGCTTCAATCCGCATAACGAGTCCTCTGTTGACCAGCGTTAGTCGTGCCAAGTATTGGGCACGTGTCTCCATCTAAAACGTAAGAACCGTATAGCCGTCCACGGTGAGCTTGTGCAGGCTGGGCAAGCCAGTTGTTCCGGGCACGGGGTTGCCCTTGATCAACTCGAACCCGGACATTTCCGCTTCTTCGGAGCCGCCAAACACGTCGGCGCAGCCGCAGGAAATGCCGGCCACCTTATCCTTCACCTCTTCGAAGAGCGCATGTGCGGGATGATCCTCTTTGCTCAATTCGCCGATCCAACGCGTTCCGGCGCCGTTGAACATGACCGTGACGTCCTCTCCGCGGTTCTTGAAATCATACGCCGCCGCGAGGGCGTTAAATACACGTCCTAGGGCTTCTTCCGAGCCGGAGTTCGGGTCCGACAGAACAAGGATGGCCGCCTTTGTGGTTGCGCAGCTTTCCGTTCCTGTTGCGTCCTGGGATACGGCACAAGTCGTAGACATCAGTCGTTCCTTTTTGAGAAGGCCTTCAGTTCGTCACCGAACGCTCGGCGACAGATCCATCTTGATCACTCGATTCTCAGGCTGCGGTCGGTTCGCCAACCTCTACAAGAGGAAAATCGACTTTCGTTTCAGCCACGTGATTGAAGTAGTTGGTAAAGATCGAGAGTGCAGTTGTCGCGATGATCTCGTTAATCTCGCCATCGCCATATCCCGCTTCCCGTATACGATCGAACTCCTCGTCTGTGACCCAGCCCTGGCGAATAATGACCGCCCGCGCGAACTGAAGCGCCGCCTCGACCTTGGGATTCCGGGAGGACGCGTGGAGATTGCGCTTCAGTTCGGCCTCATCGATGCCGAACTTCTTGCCCAAGGCGGTATGGGCCGACGCGCAATACTCGCAGGCGTTCACGTTGGCCGCGGTGAGCGCGATCTGCTCTCGTAACTTGGCCGTGAGGCCTCCACCGCCCAGTGCCTTCCCGAATCCTAGGTAGGCCTCAAGCGCCGCCGGCGAATGGCCAAGGGTTCGCATGAGATTGGGTACCATTCCCAAAGATGTGTTTACGTTCTCCAGCATGCTTTTAGTCTTGCCATCTGTCTGGTCGATTTCGATAGGCTGAATTCGTGCCATGTCATGTTCTCCTTTAGCTGGACCTAAGAGGTTCATTCCACAATTCGTTTTGGTAACTGCTGTGCAATACTTGTCATGCCGCCTGCGGGCGTCATTTCTGATCCGACTCCTCGTTTACTCGTTCGAATGCGCGGAACGCATCTTCCAGCAGTTGACGCGCTCTGGTTACGCGGGCTGCAGGTCTGCCACCTTCGACGTTCGTAAGCTCCCGGGCGATGGCCGAAATGAAATCCGGTCCTCTATCGGGCGTCCGTTGTCTATTGTGAGGAAGGCAACAATTCACGGCTTCGCCCTTTACCTTATGCGTCGCCCAAGTTGCGTCTGATCGCAGGCGCACCGTAGGCGCTCTGTATTTCCTGCGTCCGTAACAGAACTCGCTGTGTTGGTTTTTTCCAGCCCGAACAGGACTATCGAAACCCGCAGGTCGGAGCGTTACCGTAAGGCGCATCATGACCCTCGCCAGCATCGAGCGCATATACCTCGAGCCTTATGCCGTCCGGATCCTCGAAGAAGATGCCTCCCGATTTCGCTCCTTTGCTGTGGGCGACAATTCCATCAAACATCACAGGAGCGCCTGACTTTCGGACGCTCGTTTCCACGCGCCTGACATCCTCAACCGAATTTACTTCGAAGGCCAAGTGATGCAGACCCGGGAGCGCGACCTCGCACCGACCTTCGCTTTGTTCCCATAGCGAAAGCACCAAGCGCTGACCATCCGTAAGCAACGCAAAGCGCCGTCCTTCGGTCTCGGATTCGGTCATCACCTCCAAGCCCAGCGCGCTCACGTAAAAGCCTTTGGAGCGGCCTAGGTCCGTCACATTGAGTCCAACATGACCCGCGACGGTTTTTGTCTTGGAACGGTTCGCTGGCATTTCGGTTAACTCCAAATGGTCTTGGGTCGCCCATCCGAGACGGCCCGTGATATCATCACTCCCTTAGGGCATGGAGCGTGCCGGACAGCGGATTGTTCGTAAGTCGTGTGCATTAAATGAGTTGCGCGAAATACCTTGCCTCGACGGGCATCACGAAATATCATGGATTTACGAATCCTCGTTGTTCAAGACCATGAAAGCTCGTGATGGCTCGAAAGAAAAGAACGACGTCGCGGCTCCTGAGCCTCGAAACGCTCCAGGCGATTTCGACGATGGTGGCGGAGAAGCGAAGTGTCGGCGCCGTGCTCGACTCGATTGTCGGTCTCTTGGTCGACGAGTTGGATCTGGCGCTCGCGCGGATCTGGCTCGCCAAACCCGGTGACATCTGCACGGTATGCCCACTCAGGGAAGAATGTTCGGACCGTACACGGTGCTTACACCTGGTTGCGTCAGCCCATCAACAACGGAATGCCGACAGCGGTGACGAATGGCATCGAAGGGACGGCTTCTACCGTCGTCTTCCCCTTGGTGTACGTCGCATCGGCCGGATCGGAAAGTCTGGCGAATCACTCCATCTCTCAGATACAGTTGATGACCAGGAGTGGCTCGCTCGTAACGATTGGCTTCGCAACGAAGGTGTGCGATCCTTCGTAGGTCATCCGCTTGTCTTTGACGACGAGAACCTAGGCGCATTGGCCGTTTTCAGCCACGCGGCCCTCAACGATCAAGCGTTCATCTGGCTTCGTGCTTTCGCGGATCACGCTGCGGTCGCGATTGCCAACGCACGAGCGTTTGAAGAAATCGAGGAACTCAAGCAACGGATTGAGCTTGAGAATGCTTACCTCCGTGACGCGGTTGCGAGCGAGGGTTCGTTCGGGGATGTCGTAGGTCAATCGCCGCAAATCAATACCGTCCTGGAGCAGACCCAACTCGTCGCGCCAACGGATGCAGCCGTACTCCTATTGGGCGAATCGGGAACCGGCAAGGAACTGATCGCTCGCGAAGTACATCGGTTGAGCAAACGCAACGACGGTGCGCTGATCCGTGTCAATTGCGCCGCAATACCACGGGAACTCTACGAGAGTGAGTTCTTTGGACACAAGAAAGGCGCTTTCTCCGGCGCAATAAGCGATCGAGCCGGGCGCTTCGAGGCCGCAGACAACGGGACACTCTTGTTAGATGAAGTTGGAGAGATTCCCCTGGATCTTCAAAGCAAGTTGCTTCGCGTGCTCCAGGAGGGAACATTCGAGCGCGTAGGGGAAGAGCGAGCCAGGCACGCCGATGTGCGAATCATTGCTGCGACAAATCGCAACCTAGAAGCGGAGGTCCACGCGGGAAACTTCCGTCAGGACCTCTATTTTCGGCTCAACGTATTCCCGATCAACATCCCGCCGCTGCGCGAACGCACGGACGACATCCCGGTGCTTGCTGATCACTTGCTCGGCGTCATATGCCGCAAGCTGAATCGACCGGTACCGCGCCTAACCGAGGCCAACGTGAATGCTCTTCAATCCTACGACTGGCCCGGCAATGTACGTGAGCTTCAGAACGTCCTTGAACGCGCGGTGATCGTTGAGCGCGGAAAAACGCTCGCATTTGATCTGCCCATGACAACTCGAACCATCGAGGCAGCCGTAGACCCTGTTCGGGCTACCGACCCAAGCGCGCTACGGATTATGACGGAAAGGGAGTTGCGACAACTGGAACGCGAGAACCTCCTCGTGGCCTTGAAAAGAACAGATTGGAAACTCTACGGTCCCGATGGGACGGCAGCCCTGCTTGGCGTCAATCCCACAACCCTCGCCTCCCGTTTGAAGAAGTTCGGATTGCATCGCCGCCCAAAAAGTTGAGGCGCCGGTCGGCAGCCAAGACTGTAGCGATCGGCTTGCACGAAATGAGGAATGCAATCATGACTGAGCTACTCAGCATGTTGACCGTCGTCGCCGTCGTTGGCTCGGGTTTGGTTGCCGGAATCTTCTTCGCATTCTCTACATTCGTGATGAGGGCCCTCGGCCGACGGCCCCAACACGAGGGGATCGCTTCGATGCAAGCCATCAACGTCACGGTTCTCAATCCGTGGTTCTTCGCCGTTTTCTTCGGAACGGCTGCGGTCTGTGCCATCGTCGCCATACTCACGCTTTTGAACACGACCGGCGCTAGACGCTTTTTTCTGTTTGCCGCATGCGCCCTGTACTTGTTCGGCTGCATCCTCGTGACGATGGCGTTCAACGTGCCGTTGAACAATCGACTCGCGTCGGTCAGACCCGACAGCCCCGAGGCAAGAGCATTGTGGAGCCACTACCTGACGAAATGGACGCTGTGGAATCACGTCAGGACCGGCGCATCACTGGTCGCAGCGAGCCTCTTTGCCATGGCCCTCTGACCGCGGCCGGACTCAGTCATCCCCGTGCCTCCGCAGGCGGCGATACCAGTCGACGATGCCGCGCCCGATCGCTTCAGGATTGTTCCCTTGGATGAAGTGAGCGGCGCCACCCGCCGGGTTGGCGTTACGGACGACCCACCGGTTTGAAACCGGTTCCACACAAGAAGAGCCGTCGGCTGTCAGTTGTCAGGGGTTGATTCGGTTGGAGCCGAAGTTGTTTCCGTAAATGATGTAGGCGTCGCCGACGTTTGAGCGCCGGCCTGTTGCGGCGTCGCTACCGGGAGCGTTGGGTCCTTGCGGGAAGCTCGGATCGATGAAGTCGGCTTTGGGGACACCGATGCCGATGTCGCCGAAGCCGTCGCTGTTGATGTCGCCGAGGAATGCCACGGAGGTGGGCGGTGCCTCGTTGGGTCGGCCGATGGCGTAGGGGCTCATGAAGACGATGCCGGGGAGGTCTTCGGTGCCGACCTCCGCGAGATCCCACTCGCCGGTCGTCTTTCCGAGGCGCGTTTTTGTCAGGTGTGTTCCGCCGAAGACCAGGTAGACCACGCCGAGTCTTTCTCGTCCGGCGTCGTCTGTGACGGAGACTCCCGGGGCGGCGATGAGAATGTCACCGAAGCCGTCCTGGTTAAAGTCGCCGGCGGAACTGACGTCGAATCCGGCCTGGTCGCCGGCGGCAGCTCCGTAGAACCTGACGCCTGCGAGTTCGCTGGTAGCCAGCTGACTGAGTGCGCGATCGCCGTCGACCATGACGCCTCCGAAGACGACTCCGACGAAGCCGTTGTCGACGAGACTGTCGCAGCAGTCCAAGCCGCGACCGAGGACGCAGGTTTCCTCGGGTACGCAATCATCGGACAGGCAGCAGAAGACACAGCGATCATCGCCGTCGATATCCCCGTCGCTGTCGTAGTCGAATTCCTTGCAGTTGTCTGTTGGGCCGTGGAAGACTTCGTCGCCGTCGCTAGCCACGCAGCGGTCAAATTCGGTGATGGTCAGCGGAAGGGCGCTCCCCTCGCAGGTTGCCCGTTTCACATCGCCAAAATCCGTTCGCGGCGAGGAGATCAATACGTCGTCAATGCGATCACCGTTGACATCGAGGCCTGCCACCTGCTTCCATCCGATCTGGTCGTCGAATTTCACGCCCTGAATCCGCAACATGGGGGGGCGCAGCAGCGGGTTATCCGCGTCAGCGAGTTCGACTCCTCCGAAGACGGTTCGGCCGTAGATGATGTACACGGCTCCGGTGTCCGGATTGGCGAGATTTCGGTCGTTGCGCGGTGCACCGCAGAGAATGTCGTCGATTCCGTCCTGGTTGAAGTCGCCTGCGGAACCGGCGCCGCCCAGCCAATCGTCGACGTCTTCCGCGAAGATTTCGAAGGACTCGGCGGGGAACCGCTGACTTCGGCCCTCGGGGTCTGTTTCATCACAGTCTCCCAGATCATTGGTGAGGATAGGGATTCTGGAGGTGCCGTCTTCGCTCCCCGTATCTCGCCAGAACGGATTATTGTAGTTGGCGCCCGGAAGTACGAGGATGCTCCCGGTATAGAGTGTGGAGACGGCGTGCGTACTGAGTCTACCGTATTCCGCTAGAAGGTCGGTGAGATATCGCTCATTTCGAGGTGCCGAGATGATCAGTTCGTCGAGTCCATCGCTGTTCAAGTCGCCGATGGAGGCGACGGATTGGCCAAAGCGTCCGTCGCGAGGCGGCTGCCCGAGCCCAAAGACGTCCAACGCGTCATACCCACCGGCGATGAACCGAGATCCGGCGATCCGCCCCGACTCGGCCTGGTCGATTCCGATGACGTCTGCGTTTTCGTTTTCGGCTCGCACGAGGATGTTTCCGGCGACACTCTGCCCTGCGGTGTCGAGGGCAATATCCTGGAATTGCCCGGTCAGTTCCAAGGCGACCGTGGTGGACTCGAGGCGTGTCGGGTTGATGTCGCCCTGGTTGTCACGGTTTTGGCTGTTTACGACGACGGCCATGCCGCCCGCATAGAAACCGATATCTCTTGCCGGCCGTTGGTTGTTGAGGTTGTTGACCAGGAGGTCGGGATAGCATCCTGCGATCGGGGGCTCCTCGTCATCGGCGGGGTCATAGTCGGTTGAATCGTAGGCGCCGTGCGTATGGGGCAGACCAAAGATCAACTCGGGTCGTCCGTCTCCGGTGAGGTCGGCGATGATGTTCACGTCGTTCAGGCCGTCGGTTCGTGCGTCGATTCCGGAGATCTGTTGGGTGCGCACTGGTGGTGCTTGGAAGATCACGCCGGATATTGAGTCCGCGACGCGGTTCACGGAGATGGTGCCACCGAATCGTGCCTGATCCAAGCCGTAGAGCAGATAGGCTTCGCCGACGGGGCCCGCGTTCTGCGGATTTCCGAATTGGGCGACGACGACGAAGTCATCGACGCCGTCGGCGTCAAAGTCGGTGATGCCTTCCATCGAGGAGCCGAGCTGCGCGGCGGGGTTGAAGCCCTGCATCCTGGCGCCGGACTTTGTTCGCCCGATGTCGAAGAGATCGACGAGTCCCCGCTCGCCGCCGGCGGCGAGTGTGACGACGCTGATGGTTCCTTCGGCGTAGCTGTGGACGGGCGGGTTCGTCGCGTCGTCGACCGTGGCGCGGATGAAGTAGGGTTCGCCGCCGGGTCGTTGCGAGATGGTGGCGACGTCGACGCTGATGGTAAACGTTCTTTGGTCGACTTCGCCCGGGGTGATGGTCTGCTGAGCCAGAATGATCAGGCCGGTGCCCACGGGGTCGGCCAAATCGTCATTATCCGGGTTGAGGTCGGTATCCAAGACGATGAACACACGGGCTTCGCTGTCGGTGTCGTACGGGACGGTTCCGCCTGTCACGGGGGCATCCTCTGTGGGTCGAATCGTGATCACGAGGTCGTCGTCCTGGGCCACGCTGCGGTTGAAGGTTGGCGCGGTGACGGCGACCATGGGTGGGACGGTCTGGGGTCCTTCGCCGGGACCGACGATTGTCACGACGACGGGTCTGGCCCCTGTCGCCTCTGCCACCTGAGCGACGCTGACGATCGGTGCGTTGACACTGTCGCTGATGGATGCGACGAGGTTATAGCTTCCCGGTGGGATAAAGGTCGTGGCGACGCGGAACTCGCTCGGTCCGGTGGCTTCGTCCTCGTCGATGCCGCCGACGATGGGAATGACCTCGTTTCCGGTGGCGCTTTCGAGTGTGAAGGCGATCCGTGCGTTGTCATCGGGGTCGGTATCGTTCCAGCGAATGAGGAACGGGTCTCCCTGTCCGCGCGTAAGATCGGCGATTGGCTCGATGAATGTCAGTGTGGGTGGCTGATTGCCGACCGTTCCGGGGCCCTGGATGATGAAAGGGGTCGGCGCGGTTCCGCAGGAGACGACACCGAGAATACCCCCGGCGATGCCTGTCAATGCCAGGACACCTCCGAGACCGATTCGTTGAAAGACGGTATTGCGCAAGGAAATCACACCTCGTTGTATTGCCGGCGGCCTCAGGACGCTCGCGCCGCGCGGGGTAGGTCAGGGAGGCACCGGCTTCCCAAGGTGATGATAGACGCGGACCAAATGTCCCGTCAAGCGGGCGTCGCTCTGATCATTCAGATGTTGCTCCGTCGGAGCCCTACCGGATCAGGATTTCGCCAGGCATGATCGCGGCAACGTTCTCCCGGTTCAGCACGTCCAGCCCCTGGAGTGCCCTGAGAATCGCGTTTGCGCGGATTGGATCGACCTTGGCGACGGCCTGGAGGGTCGATTGGACGAGGGGCTGATGGATGAGTAGCGGGGCGACCCAGTTGGAGGCTCCTGCCAGCTCGTCGTTTTTCTTGGCGCCGCCGAGCAGCTCGAAAATCCCCGGGGGTTCCGGGATGACACGAATCTCGTAGTCGCCGAGGCCGGCCCGCTTGGCGGCGGATTTGATCGCGTCGTCGAGCCCTCCGAGGCGGTCCACGAGGCCTAGTGCGAGGGCCTGGCGTCCGGTGAAGACGCGTCCTCCGGCGATTTGATCGATCGGTTTGGCCAGGTGCTCGCCTCGGGCATCGGTGACATGCCCTTTGAAGGTTTTGTAGACGTTGTTCATGTAGTGCCTGATTTTGTCTCGTTCGGCGTCTGAGAAGGTAGCTGCGGAGCTTAGGATTCCGGCCATGGCCCCGCGCTGGGTGGCGTGCCAGTTGATGCCAAGCTTGTTCCACATTCCGGTTGTGACGATTTTTCCGCCGAAGACTCCGATCGAGGCGGTGATGGTTCCGCTATCGGCGAAGATGGTGTCTGAGGCGCAGGTGACGTAGTAGCCGCCGCTGGCGGCGACGTTGCCCATCGAGACGATGAGGGGCTTCTTTGCGGCGACGCGTCGGGTTGCGTCGAGGATGATTTCGGAGGCGAGTGCTGAGCCGCCGGGCGAGTCGATTCGGAGTACGACGGCTTTGACCGAGCGTTCGTCTGCGGCTTTGTCCAGCGCTTTGCGGATGGTGGTACTGAAGGCGCCGGGTGTGGATCCGAAGGGGGTTGTTTCTCCGGTTCCGGTCTGGATGGTTCCCTCGACGTAGACGATGGCGACGCTCGGTTTGCTGTAGACCTTCGGCGTCGGGTTCAACATGTTCATGAGGAACTCGAACATGGCGAAGAAATTGTCTTGGGGGATGTCCCACTCGTCGCGCCGGCCGTAGTCGGACACAACCTCGGTGTGCTTTCCGTAGCGTTTCTTCAGTCCAGCGATAAAGTCCTGGCGGTGCTGAACGGCGTCGATCAGACCGGCTTTGAGGGCATCCTCGGCGGAGTAGGGTCCGTGATCGATGAGTTCGCGGACCTTGGCAGCGGACATGCCGCGGCTGTCGGCGATCAGGGCGACGATGTCTTCGTAGATTCCGTCGAGCAGCCAGTTCGTCATTTTGCGTGATTCGTCGGATGGTCCCTTGTGCGTGAGCGGTTCGGGTCCGGTCTTGAAGTCGCCGCAGTGCTCGAAGTCGGGGACGCAGCCTATGTTGTCGAGGAGTCCTCGAAGGTAGGGGGTCTCACCGTGGAGGCCGACCAGCCAGACGTCTCCTGTGGGCACCACGCTGATTTGCGACGCGCCGGTGGCGACGGCGTAGGTTCCGGTGGTCATGGTGTCGGCGTGGATGAAGACTTCCTTGTCTACGGCGGCGAACTTGCGCAGTGCCTCGTGGATTTCCTGGAGCTGGGCCAGGCCGAGTCCGGCGCGTTGAAGATCGATGACGACGGCGACGATGTTGGTGTCGAGCCGGGCTTCTTTAAACCGTTCGAGGAGCCCTTTGAGTGACTCCGGTCGCTCGCTTCCGAACAGCGGCGGAATGCGCGTGGGGGTTTCGGTGAGCGGTCCTTTGACGTTGAAGTAGGCGATTTGCCGCGTGGTCGTCTCGCCGCCGGTAAAGCGGCGGATGGCATCCTCAACGATTTGTGCGGCAGCGATCTGCGGTGCGAGTAGGACGCACAGTGTCACGATTGATTTTGAAAGTGAATTTCTCACGGTGAGTTGCCCTCCCAAGCAGACCTTCCTTCTTCGTTTTTGATCCGCCGGCGCTCCCACGAGCGTCGATCCGTTGCTGGCTTCCCATGTCATCGGCAAGTTGCCGAGGCTGAAGTTTCTTTTCACGCATGTGAGACACCATGGTACAGATGTGTTCGGACGGTATCAAAGAACGACCTGCGCGCGCGACAACTCTTTACAGGTACTTCGACATGCACGATTCGGTCGAAAACGCGGCCGGGACGGGCGTTGCGCCGAGCCAGAATCGGTTTTCCGCTGTATCGCGGGAGCCTGCGGCTCAGGGTGGTTGCGGGCCGGGCTCCTATTCGGCGTTCACGCAATGCAGGAACTCACCGGAATCCTTATAGGTCTGCACGATGTGAACGACCTCCTGGGCCACGGCCATCTGGGCCTGGTCGGTCGAGGCACCGACGTGATGGGTTCCGTAGACCGAGGGTACGTCGACGACGGGGTCTTTGAAGACGTTATCGGTTGCGGCAGGTTCGATTTCGTAGACGTCGAGCGCGGCGCCGCCAACGGTTCCCGATTTGATGGCGTCGGCCATGGCCTTCTCGTCGATCACACCGCCGCGGCTGCAATTGAGCAGGAAGGTTGTCGGCTTCATCTTTGCGAGCTCGGCTGGGCCGATCAGGTGTTTGGTGTCGCCGCCGCCGGGGACGTGAAGCGAGATGAAGTCCGCCTCCGCCAGGAGTTGATCGAGCGTGACCTTGCGAATTCCCAGTTGGTTCTCGATGTTCTTATTTTGGACGACGTCGGTGTAGAGGAGGTTCATGTCGAACGCGGCGGCTCGTTTGGCGAGTTCATATCCGATTCGGCCGAGACCGACCACGCCGAGTGTTCGCCCCTTGAGCCCACGGGCCTTTGCGTATCCCTTCTTGTTCCAGACTCCGTTTCGCAGGTCGAGGGCTTGGTCGACGATGCGTCGATCGAGTGCGATCATGAGTCCGAGCGTGAGTTCGGCAACGGCGACGGCGTTCATGCCGGGGCAGTTGCAGACGCGGACCTTGCGCTGGGCGGCGGCGGCGGTGTCTATCGTGTCGTAGCCGGAACCGGCTCGGATCACGAGGCGCAGGTTCGGCGAAGCGTCGAGTGCGTCGGCATTGACCTTGGTGCTGCGGACGACGAGGGCCTCGCAGGCGGTTTTCTTCATGGCTTGTGTTAGCGCGTCGGCCTCGAGGGACGGGTCCTGCATCACTTCGCATCCCGACTCTTTGAGTGCGGACACACCGAATTCTTCAAACTTGTCTGCGATGAGGATTTTCATGGTCTGTTTCCTAGAGTATGAACGCTTGCCCTCTCCGGGACCGGTTTCGTCATCTAAAAAGGATGAACGATTCTGCCGCGACACGTTCCGCGACAGGATGCCCTTTAGCATATTCGTACCGTCGGGGGAATCCACTGCAAAATGGGTACCATCGGTGGGATGCGGGCGATCAGGCGGAAAGACGCCCTGGAACGGGTCAGGGTGACCCGGATCGAATGTAGCTGGTTTGGCGTATCAACAGGGCGAGCCACCGGCAAGGCCCAGCCCCGAGTCGCGTGGTTTCTTGCCGAGCGAACTGGGTCGCCCAGCGGAGAGACGCACGGAACCGGGTCCGGGCCCTGCCGTATGCCCGCGTCGAATCGTGGGTTGGGAAGATCAGCGCCGCTTGCTGGTGCCGTTGATTTCCATCACTTTGAAGAGCCCGCCCATGGCGTACTCGGTCCAGTTCCATTCCATGGTATTCTCGTCGAGGATCTTGACCGATCCCTTGGCGGATGACTTGCCGAACGGTCCGTGGCTTGTGGCCTTCATCTTCCAGGTGTTGGTATTGGGATTGAAGGTGGCGGTTCCGGTTCCGACGGAGCCCATGCTGTCGGTCCATGTCGACCGGTATTTCTTGCTGTGGGTGTCATAGGTCCAGGTTTCGACGCCCTGCATGTCACCGAATTCGGACATGTTCATGGCGGACCGTCCGACGATGTACCACCCGTCGCCTTCCCATTTGGACTCGGTGGTTCCGGTGCTCTTGAGCGGCTGGTCAAGACCGGTCATCGTCATTTCACCGGTGGCCTCCCAGGAGCCGACGAATGCGTTGAGTCGGTCGAGTTCGACCGGACGTTTGGGCATCATCGCCTTCATTTCTTCGATCGTCATTTTTGGCATGCACCCAGCGAAGAGGACGGGGGCGCAGAGTGCGAGCGCAAGATTGCAGAACAGTCGTCGATTCATATTTCTTCTCCTTGGCAAAAAGACAGATGGACCGCAGGCATCAGGATAGCAGGAACTCCGTTCGCCGCAAGACTCCAGGAGGTTCGTCTTCTTCGAGTTGGTGCCTGTGGCGCCTTCCTGTGGCAGGTTCGAGCGCAGGTGTACGTTGCGCGGTGCGCCTCGCGGGAAAGTGGCCAAGGACAGGGGTTTGGGGTACTTTTTCGGCGCGCATGGAAACACAAGTACTGACGATCGATGGCGTACATGGATTGGACGACGCCATCCGCCGGGGCGCCGACGTTTTGCGGCGTGGTGGACTGGTCGCCTTCCCCACGGAGACGGTCTACGGACTGGGCGCCAGAGCGGATGACGCGTCTGCGATGCGGCGACTTCGTGAGGTCAAGGATCGCTCGTCCGGCAAGGCGTTCACGGTCCACATCGGTTCGCCGGATGACGCCGCACGGTACGTTGCCGAACTGCGGGGGGTTGGTGCGCGGATCATGCGTAAGGGCTGGCCTGGACCACTGACGTTGATCTTTGGGATCGACGACCCGTCAGGCGCCCCGATCGCGGCGGGGCTTGATGACGAGGCTCTATCCAGCCTCTATCACGAGAGCACGATTGGTCTACGGTGTCCCGAGGACGGGATCGCTCGCGGGCTGCTCTGCGCTGTGGATGCGCCGGTTGTAGCCGCCAGTGCCAATCTCGCGGGCGAGCCACCGCCTGTGATGGCGCAGTGCGTTCAAGCGGATCTTGGTGGCAGAATCGACCTGCTGATCGACGCGGGGCGCACGCGTTATACCAAGCCCTCGACGATTGTGCGTATCGAGGGGTGCGGCTATAACATCGTGCGTCAGGGCGTTCTGGATGCGGGCATCATTGAGCGATTGTCCATGCTGCGAATACTGATGGTTTGCACGGGAAACACGTGTCGGAGTCCCATGGCGGTGGGTCTGGCACAGAATATGTTAGCTCAGCGTATCGGTTGCAGAGCGTCGGAGCTACCCGCCCGAGGGATCGTGGTTACATCGGCCGGTACGTCCGGCGGCGGTGGGGGGGCGTCTCCCAGCGCGGTTTCGGTGATGGCTCGGCGCGGCGTGGACCTTTCAGGTCACGTGTCTTCGGCACTGACGCCGGAGTTGGTGCGAGACGCGGATCATGTGTACACGATGACGACATTCCACCGCGATGCGGTGCTCCAGATGGATCCTTCCGCCTCGGCGCGTGTGGCGTTGGTGGCTGGTGATCGAGACGTTGCCGATCCGTTGGGCGGGGGCGAGAGTGATTACGAACGTTGCGCGAAGATGTTGGAGGAAGGGCTTCTGGCCCGCTTGCAGGAGGTGGTTCTATGAACGTGGCTCTCTCCAGTGATCACCGGGGGTATGCGTCCAAGGAACAGATCAAGGCCTATCTCACGGCGGCCGGGCACAACGTGTCTGACCACGGTTGTGAGAACACGGCGAGCTGCGACTATCCCGACACCGCTCTGGCGGGTGCGAAGGTGGTCGCAGGGGGTGGAGCGGAGCGGGGGATCTTCTTCTGTGGAACGGGAATCGGGATGTCCATCGCGGCGAACAAGGTGGCTGGGATCCGCGCCGCGCTCTGCCACGACGAACTTACGGCGGAGTTGTCCCGCCGTCACAACGATGCCAACGTCCTCTGCCTTCCGTCTGACCTGATCGGTGACGAACTGATGCGCCGGGTCGTGGATGTGTGGCTGCGCACTGAATACGAAGGCGGCCGTCACGATCGCCGATTGCAGAAGATCACCGAATACGAGAACAACGGTCAGTGCTCCGTGTAGTACTCAGAAGACGGCGCTCGCACCGACCGGCGCCGTTTCCCGTCCAGACTCCGCTGGCGCCCTAATCGCTTCGCCCCGTGGCGGCAACTGCCGTCTTTGAACCGGCTTTGTGCAGTGCCTGGTCGAGATCGGCGATGACATCGTCGGGGTGCTCGGCACCGACGCAGAGGCGGACGAGGTTCGGGGGGATATGTGCGAGCTTTCGGCCTTCCTCGCCCTGTTGCTGATGGGTGGAGATGGCGGGGATGGTCGCGACGCTCTTGATGCGTCCTAGATCGGTCGCCCGCCAGATTCGCTGCAATCCGTCAAAGAAGGTACGGGCGGTGGCCGCCCCTCCCTTGACGCAGAATGAGAGCAGATGCCCGTAGCGGTTCACGGGTTTTCCGTACGCGGCGTCGTGCTGTGCGTCGACCAGCCACATGTATTTGCGGGCCAGCTCGTGGAGAGGATGGTTGTGAAGACCCAGGTACTCGACCGATTCGACTTGTGGATGGGCCTGGAGATACTCCGCTACTTTCATCGTGCTTTGGCTGAGCAGGTCTATCTTGGACCGTAGGGTGCGCATGTCGTTGAGCGTCAGCACTGCCTGCATGGGGTGCAGGTTGGGTCCGCTGTCGCGATTCGGAAGGTACTTGATGTAGAGTGCGAAGTCTTTCTTGAGATCGTCGTTGTCGATGTTGGCCACGAGGTTGTTGCGGGCGATCACCGCGCCGCTCGTACCGAAGCCGCTGCTGGTGAGGGTTTTTGTGGCCGACTGCACGACGATGTCTGCCCCGTGACAGATGGGGCGGAGCAGCGCGGGTGTTGCGACGGTGCTGTCACAGATGAGCGGCAGATCGTGGCTGTGTGCCAGATCGGCGACGGCCTGGACGTCGAAGAACCCCATGCCGGGGTTGCTGGGTAGCTCGCCGTAGAGGAACCGGGTGTCGGCATCGATCTTGGAGGCCCACTCGTCGATGTTGGTCGGATCCTCGACCCAACGACACTCGATATCGCGTTCTTCCATCAGGCGCACGTTGAAGAGCTGGAACGTTCCGCCGTAACATTGGGCGGTTGCGACGAAGTTTCGCGGTTCGCGGACGTGGTGCTTTTTGTGTACGAGGAACGGCTGTACCGCCGTCATGATTGCGGCCATACCCGACGATGTCGAGCAGGCTGATGTTTCTCCGTCGAAGCCGTAGCCCTCGAGCAAGGCCATGGTCCACTCATAGTAATAGGTGGAGGGGTTGGCGATGCGCGAGTAGGTCCAGGATGGGATCAAGTAGGCCAGGGCGGCGGCCATTTCGTCGGAGTCGGTAAACGCCTGGGAGGGGCTCATGAAGATCGGTTCGATGATGGAGCCCTGATAATCTTCGATGGCCTCCTGTACGGTGTAGAGACCGTGTACGGCAATCGTGTCAAACTTCCATTTCTTGACCACGTCGCGGATGTACTGGGTTCGCTTGGTGAGGTAGGCGTTGTTGCGGTCGATATACCCCTGCATGCCGGGGGTGATGTGGACGTCGTCGCCGCCGTACATGTTGAAGACCCCTGTTCTTCGTTCTCTCTGTGTCGAACAGATTCCCGTCAGGCGGAAACACTCTACGGAGCCGCTGGCCCGCGGGCAAGGCAAGCGCCGGTGGCGCGGCGTTTCGATGGAACTCTCGGAAGACGAGTGGACGCGAGCAGGATGCATGCCGCCGGCACGCCGATGGGCTGCGGCCGCTGTGCTAGCGGGTCGATTAAGCGATATCGAGCGGTTCTTGCCCGTGGGAAGTACCCGCCTTAGATTAAGTGGCGGAGGTCGACCGCGCATGACGGAATCCAATTCGGCAGTCACGGGGCTGCGGATCGTACAGATCACCGCGGTTGGGATTTCCGCGAGATCATTTCTGGTCGAGCACTTTCGGGTTCTGCGACACGCGGGGCATGAGGTGCTCCTGGTCTGTAGCGATGATCGGAACGCAAGAGAGGCCGCCGAGGCGGGGGGGGTCCGTTTCGTACCGATCCCGATCGAGCGGAGCATTCGCCCCGTTCGGGACCTGCTGAGTGTGCTGCGATTGCGGCGTTTGTTTCGTGAGTGCCGCCCGCAGGTGATCCACGCGCACATGTCGAAAGCGGGTCTCCTCGGGATCATCGCCGGTTGGTCGGTTGGTGTTCCGGCGCGGATTTATCACAATCACGGGTTGGCGTTAACGTCGGCTCGCGGCTTGAAACGGAGGCTGCTGCACGCCACGGAACGGCTGACGAATCGATTGGCCACGCATGTCCTGTTTTGCAGCGAGTCGACGCGTGTGGCTGCCATCGAGTACGGGGTTGCTGACGCGGGGCGATCGCGCGTTCTGGGGCGGGGCACGATTTCCGGGGTTGACGTGGAGAAGTTCCACCCGGACCGGGTGGCGACCCTGCGAGGGAAGCAGCGCGAGGCGTGGGGAATCGGCGAGGAGCGCGTCGTTGTGGGATACGTCGGTCGGCTTCTGGTGGAGAAAG
>JAJDDV010000005.1 GCA_029260135.1 Phycisphaerae bacterium
CATCGTTGGCAAACGCCACGCCCACTGCTTCACCCACCTCGACGAAGTGACCGTCACCCTTGTTTTGATACAACTTGTTGTGCTTGTTCACCTGAGAGTTGGTGACGTAAAGATCGATGTCACCGTCGCGATCGTAGTCCGCCGCCGCCGCAGACGAACCGACCGAAGCCATCCACGCCATGATGCGATTCAGCTTCTGATCGAGAACCGGCTTGTGATGCCGGTGACGGACCCCCGCCTGATCCGTAATGTCGACGAACGGTCTGGAGGCTTTCCGTGAGGGGTCGCCGCCGCCACGCGCTGCATCCAACCCAAGACCAAAGCAGATCAAGACGAACACAGCCGCGAGAGCCCGAGCTTGGCCCTTGCCACACCTTGTCATGACGGCGTTCCCCACTGGGTGTGTCGGAGTCTGGAAGCGTTCGTCCCCCGTTCACGAAAGTCAATGAACGAATCTCTACTGTATGAAACCTCCGACGACGCGTCAACCAGACAACGGCTCGAAGCCAAACCACCGCCATCGCTGTGACGATTACGCCTCTGACCCAATCCGTCATTCTCACAAGTGAGACTCGCCGCCTGCCCGTGCCTCCCCGGCATGATGCCCGAACCGCGCGTACAAGCGAAACGCCACCCCATCCCTCGCTGGGACCCAGACGATGCGCACGATGGCCCGGCAGTTGCCACCGAAATGACGTCGCACGAATGACGCCTCGGGCAGCCGAAGACTCGAAACCATGCGCCGTTTCTTTGAATCGATCACAGCACACCCCTATGCGGTCCTGGCAACCGGGACCGTCGTCGCCCTGGCATTCGCTTCTTTCATGCTGCGACTCACCCGAGACACCAGCCCCGACGCCTTCATCCCCAAAGACCACCAAGCCCTCGCGCTCAACGAGCGCATCGAAGAGCAGTTCGGGCTCACCGAACCGATCGCCGTAGGCGTCATTCGCGATCACCCCGACGGAATCTTCACCACGACGTGCCTCCGCTTCATCCAGACCCTCACTCGTACAATCCAGGATCTGCCGTGCGTCGCGACCGAGGACGTCATCAGCCTCGCCACCGAGTCCGGCGTCTACTTTGACGAGGGTATCCCGGGATTCTCGCCGCTGCTGCGCGAAATCCCCGAATCGAAGGAACAACGACTCAAGCTCAAAGATGACATCCTCGGCTACGAACTCTACAACGGGACCCTCGTCGCCGCAGACGGCTCCGCCGCGAGCATCCTCATCCGCCCGCCCGATGAACAACAGGCGGACGCCATCTATCGAGCACTCGCCGATCTCATCCAAGACTACCCCACGACCGACCAGCGACTCGTCGTCGCCGGCGAGGCCGCCGTTCGCGCGCATATGGGCGTCGCCGTCTCCGACGACGCGCTCCGAATGAACTTCATCTGCCCAATCGTAATGGCCCTCTTGATCGCCCTCGCGTACCGAACCGTAAGAGGGACTCTCCTGCCTCTGTGTGTCATCGGCGGCGCCGCCTGCCTCGCGCTCGGGTCGATGGCCGCCTCCAACGTGCCCATCTACATCGTGACGAACGGCATCTTTGTCATCATCATGGCCCTGGGCGTGGCCGACTCCCTACATCTCGTCGGACAGTACTACGAAGAGCAAGTCGACCGGGGGCGACGCACCAAACAGACCCTGATCGTCGACGCCTGCATGGCACTATGGTTCCCGCTGCTCGTCACCACGCTCACCGATGTCGCCGGGTTCTTTGCCCTCTACATCGCGGGGATCATGCCGCCCATACGATACTTCGGTCTGTTCACCTGCACCGGTGTTCTCGGTGCACTCCTCTTCTCCTACACGGTCGTCCCCGCCGGGCTGATGATCCGTCCGCTCAGCCCAAGTACGGCCTTCATCAATCGTCGCACGCACACCTCCACTCAACCCAGCGACATGGATACGATCGGACGCTGGATGGGCGCGCTTGGCACCTTCATCTACGCTAGACCCGGACCTGTTCTTCTGATCTCCGTCGCCATACTCCTCCTGGCCGTCTGCGGCGCGTCTGAGCTCATCATCAACGACGCCAGGATTCTGGCATTCAAAGACGATCATCCGCTCGTCAGCGCAGCCGCCCAACTCAACGATCGATTCGACGGCACTAGCCATCTCAACATCATCGTCACCGGAACCGAACCCGGCTCGCTCATCAAAACCGATTCACTTCGCCGCATCGAAACGCTCGAGGCCTACACCGAGACCCTACCCCATGTGGGCGGAACACACTCGATCGCAGGCTGGGTGAAGCGAGCCCACCAGAAAATGCACGACGATGACCCCATCTTCTACGCCATCCCGGAAGATGAATTCGACACCCAATACTATCTCGATGTGCTCGGTGCGCCCACGTCGCCCATGGCCACACTACTGCGCGAAGTCGTCGATCGCTCGTACACGAAAGCCAACCTGATCGTGCGAATGCGAAACAGCGAGTTCATCCACCAACGAACCGTCATCTCGGCGCTCCAGCACTACCTTCGTGACCACTTCAGCCAAGGTTCTCTTGACGCTCAGCTCGCAGGACGGGTCAACCTGGATTACCACTGGCTGTGCATGATCCGCGTGAGCCACATCAACAGCGTCACGCTCTCATGCGCCTGCGTTCTCGTGCTGACCGCGCTCATGTTCCGATCGATACTGGCCGGACTGCTCTGCACGATGACCGTCGGCGTCGCCGTACTCATCAACTACGCCGTGATGGCTGCGTGCGGAATCCCCCTCGGCGTGGGAACGTCGATGTTTGCCAGCATCGCCATCGGCGCAGGCGTCAACTTCCCGATACACATGCTCGACAGACTGCGCGTGAGCCTCGCGCAGCCGCTCGCCATACCCGAAACCGTCTTTCGATTCGCTTTCGCGTGTACCGGACGCGTCCTCTTCTTCACCGCCTTCGTCGTCGCCGCGGGGTTCCTCCTCCTTTGCGTCTCACAGTTTCGTACACTCATTCACTTCGGTTTACTCATCGGAATCGCCATGATCGTCAGCTTTGCGACCAGCGTGACACTATTGCCCGCACTGGTCGCCACGCTCAGGCCTCGCTTTGTATGGAACAGTTGACGTTGGAATGGAGCATTCTCAGCAGCGCGCAATACCGCATCGCAGGCGCTCCACTCAGATGGGCGCGCCGAGACTCGCGAACGGACGCATGCTGAGCAGTTCTGTACGGTGTCGCAAACGCCCACACCCCCCTCTAGCCCCATTCCGAGCACAGAACCGAACCGCGTGAATCGTGGGCCACCCTTGACGCCGCGCGCCAAACCGATTCATCGCGACGTCGGACACCCGTGCCGATTTCAGAAGGGTCGTTCGAGTTCCTGGGCGGCGCGTATCGAAGGACCGCGTTCCCTCAGAGCCGCAACCGTGTGGGAGCGGGCACCTCGAAAACGCCACATCCTCGCTGGAAGCGGCACGAGTGCCCCTTGACACGTAAAATGATGGGTGACATCGCCAGGCGAAGCGCCGCCGTGTCGTCGCGAACGCCTGCCCCACAGAACTCTTCAACGGGCTGCGATATCGCGCGCCGCTCGAGCAAAGCACTAGACCGAAGAACTATGGCCCCCGCGTGTCCCCTGAGTACAGGGGCACGGAGGGGGCGTTTGGGGGCCTTTTTGGGACGTTGAGTTTGGCGTGTGGATCGGTTACCATGACTCCAATCCAGGGGGCGTACCATGCGACATCTCCAACCTAGCTGCGCCGCGATCCTTCTTGGAATCGTGATCTTCTCGTCGGCCGCGCTTGGGGAGCTACCTCCGGCCAGTGATCCTCTGCATTGCGATACGATGTACGTCGGGCCGCCGGGGGGCTCGCGTCGGCTGGCCATCAACTGGACGCACGGACCTCCCCAGCCCGGGTGGGTTGCCTGCGACCGATCGAGCGTCCAGGCCGATGGGGCGATGATCGCGTCGACCGGGGCATACGCTTCGACGTACATTCCCTACGATCCGCCGCCCCCGCCGACAACGCCGGGCGCGTGTTGCCTCGGATCGACCTGCCTCGAAACCGACTACTTCGATTGCCGCGAGCAGGGCGGGTTCTTCCGCGGTGATATCAATGCCTGCTTCCCCGCCACTTGCGGCACCGGTGCATGTTGTCTGGCCGATTCGGCGTGCATTGACCATGACGGCGTAGGCGGGCCGATGGACGACGCGCTCTGCGCGAGCCGGGGGGGCACTTACTTGGGCGCCGCGACGTGCGCCGTTGATCCATGCGCGAGGTTTCGCATCCCCGACGGCTTCGAGATCGTCGAGATTTCTGCGGGCACCGAGATGCTCGAACGAGACCTTCCCAGCGTGAACGACTGCGGCC
This sequence comes from Phycisphaerae bacterium, assembly GCA_029260135.1. Taxonomy (GTDB): domain Bacteria; phylum Planctomycetota; class Phycisphaerae; order UBA1845; family UBA1845; genus OFTM174. The sequence goes on from JAJDDV010000005.1 coordinate 4,323, forward strand.
AAATTGTCACCGACCTACGAGCTGGACTATCCCACGAAGATGACTCGCAGATCCATCGCTACGACAATGGGGTCCTGTCTCAGGTGTACACGAGTCCGTTGCCCGCGCTGTTTCCGGATATCAACAACAACGGCATGATGTGTTGGATGAGTGGTTTCGACGGATGGTTCGGGGGGGAAATCGTCCTTTTTAATGAGGATGCAGCGCGTGTGATGGGACCGGGCCAGATTCCAAGGATCAACGCGCTCGCACACTTGGCGTGGTATCTTCCAGAAGACGAACCATGCACGCTCACGGAGTTCACATCGGCCATTTGGGTCTTTGACGGTGACACGGTTGAGAAGGTCTACGACGATGGCCTCTCAAACGTTAGTGCGGCGATCAACGACCTTGACGAGGTGGTTTGGACGGCCTACACCAATCCGTGCGGGGGGAGCGGTACCGACTGGACATCCGAGATTGTGCTACTCTCGAATGGCGTTGCTGGACGTCTTCCATCTGGTTCCAGCACGCCCCAAGGCCCTACGATTGACAATATCCGGCGCGTGGCATGGCAAACCTCTGAGGCGGGCCTGGAGGTTTGGGAGGGCGGCGTGACGTCTCCGTTGCTTGTGGCAACGACGTCAGTTCCCGCACTCAATGACCGGGGTGACATCACTTACTCTTTCAAGACGACCGATACTCCATGGCAGGTGTGGCTCCACCGCGACAACGTGTTCTATCAAATCAGCAGCCTCGAAGACCTGACGACAACCGTCAACACGGAGATTGATATCAATGAGTACGGTGAACTCGCGTGGGTGTGGCGAGTGAACTTCCAGCTTCCCAACGGCACGCGTTACATGCGTCGCATTCGTAGGGGCGACGTTGACTTCGACGGCGATGTGGACATCGACGACTTCATTCCGATGCCGCGCTGTTACACCGGCTCCGTTCCCACCGACGGACTCTGCGAGTGTCGCTTCTTCGACATCGACCACGACCGCGACATCGACGCCGCCGACCTTGACCTGTTCCTCCGCAACTACGTCGGCCCGCTCGACGACTGCAACAACAACACCATCCTCGACCTCAACGAACTCCTCGACGGCACAGCCTCCGACTGTAACTTCAATGGCGCGATCGACACCTGCGACATTACGGCTGACCCGCTGCTCGACCTCGACGGTGACGGCGTCATCGACACCTGCTGCCAGATGTCGGTTCCCTCGCAGCCGATCGACGTCGTAGCCACCAATCGCTACCTCTCGTTTGACGTACCCGACTCCTCGCCGCCCCTCATGACCATG
>JAJDDV010000041.1 GCA_029260135.1 Phycisphaerae bacterium
CTCTGGTCGCCACGTCACATCTGGGCGACGATTGACTACATCCACATGAACCCCGTGCGCCGTGGCTTGTGTGCGACCGATACGGACTGGACTTGGTCAAGCGCCACGGCTTATCATGGCCTGCAGTACGATGGTCCGCGAGTAGACGTGGGCTGCTTGCCCGACGATCCGCGGCGGATCAACGCGACATGATGGTCATCCGAGGATGGAAGCTCGGGTTGGGTGTATCGCTCCGCTCGATGCGCATGGCCACGCGAGCGTGGACCATGGCACCCGACGGATCTGCTGTGCGGCAGGCGTGGATGATCGTGCCCGACCGTCCGATCGTCAGGTGATACGATGCGCAGACGATCATCGTCTCCCCCGCCTCCGAAGGAGACGGGCCACCCGGTTTCTTCACCGGTTGAAAACCGGTGCCACACAGCACGCCCGCGGCTCAGGGGATCTGGGGTAGGTTCAAACACTATCCGTCGGGGTCGCTTCGCTCTGCGCCCATAGAAAAGGGCGAGCACCGTGCTCGCCCTTCGTGCCTTTGTGGTGATCTTCGGTGATCAGTCCTTGTACCGCGCCTTGAACTCCTCGGCGGCTTTGGCGCGGCGCGCCTTCTCGGCCGGGTCCATCTTGTTGATGTACCAGCGGTGGTTCTTGGTTTCGAGCGTCTCTTCGATCTTCTCCTTCAGCTCGCGCGCGGCCTTGGCTTTCTTCGCGTCGCTCGAACCGATGTTCTTCTCCACCAACTCCTCCAATTCCGGCAGGAACTTCGTGTAGAAGTGCTTCGCCAGATCATACGTACCGTGCCAGTGCGTGTAGTCAGGACCCATCATTGACGCACCATGCCTTGCGCGCCGGCCTTCGTGATGCCACAGCTCGAACCACGTCCAGTCGATCTTGTTCGAGAATTTCACCGGCTTGAGCAACGGACCGGCAGCCGCGTAGAGCGCCTTGCCCGGCTTGGCGTACTTGTCGTTGTACAGGTCGATCAGGCCGTCATATTGCGTGTAGAAATTGTCGACCCAGCTCTGGGCGTGACAGCTCACGCAGACGTCCTTCATGTTCTCGCGGCGGACCTGCCAGGGCACGTCTTTGCCGGGGAGGTTCATCTTGGCGTCCGCAAGTTCGGGGCGAATGGACAGGACGGGTCGGTTGTTCCAGCTGATTCGCAGTCCGATGTCGTGCGAGACGGGCTGGTTCTTCGTGGCTGACATGTGACACGTCGCGCAGGTGGGCGCCGTCCAGTAGTCTTCGCCGACGATCCACTTGGGCGAATCGAGATTCATCTTGTCGATGTTGGCGCGGAACTTGATCCCGTGTTTCGACTCGTTGTAGATCTCGATCTGCGGATGGTCCGGGCCCATATGGCACTTGCCGCAGTTGTCCGGATGCCTGGCCTGGGCGGCGGAGAATGAATGGCGAGAGTGGCAGGCGGTGCATGACCCCTCCGACCCGTCCGGGTTGATCCGCCCGATGCCCGTGTTTGGCCAGGTCGCGGGATCCAGCTCGCCGTCCTCCAGTACCTTCACCTGCGACCCGTGACACTGCCAGCAGCCGTTGACGGCCGAAGCTGCGTTGCCTTCGGGGAAGCCGGGCGTCACAAAACTCGTGTTGCCCTCGACGATCTCGGCCAGGACGTTGTCCAGCGAACCGAGAATGCGGCCCGCCTTGGCGTGGTGCGACCCGACGAACTCCTCGACCTCTTTGGCGTGACACCGAGCGCAATCTTTCGGACTCACGATGATCGCGATGGTCTGCCCGAAGTGATCGTAGGCATCCGGATCGCCTTCGTCGGCCGTGTGACATTCGAAGCACCCGACATTCGCGCGATAGTGCTTGCTCTCACCCCACATTTGATAGAGTGCAACGCTCTGCGCCCTGTGACACTCGAGGCACTGCTTCGATTGCTCGCTCAGCTCGGGGAGATTCCCCGCCTGCGAGCAGGCTTGCTGCATGGGAAACCACACAGCCAAACAGGCCACCGCGAGGAAACCAAACACCTTACCGCGCACCGATCGCTTAGGAATACCAGACACCGCTTATCTCCTTAGAATGAAAGGTGCATCGAAAACGCACCAACCACTGGACACTTGGTAGTCACGACGCTCCAGCGCCGATCGCAAACAGGCTGATCCGTTTCGCGCCAACGCTGTTGACCACAAACAAGAAATAGGCCGCGCGAAAACCCTCAGGCACTCTCGATGCCAAAGTGTCCGGCAACGACTCGGCGATCGCCACGCCCACGGGCAAAGGGGTGCCACCTGGTCCATCTACCGCGCCGCCGAAGAGCATAAGCAGCCGACCACTTTCGTCAAACAGATGAACGTGCGCGAACTCGGCATCGGCTACGAACAGCACGCCGTCCGGACCAACGGCCACACCGCGCGGTTTCCCAAAAGACCCATACCGGTTGCCCGCCTGGCCGATCGTGCGCTGCATCACAAACCGATCGGTAAACACCTGCACGCGACCATTCATCATGTCGGCAACCAAGAGGTTCTTCTTGGCATCCGCGGTGATCCCCATCGGATAGGAGAACTGCCCGGGCGATCGACCGGATTCTCCGAAATGAGAAAGGTGCTCGCCGCTGGGAAGCGAAAACACATCGACTCGATGTTCATCGGCGCACGCCACGTAGAGCCTTGCCCCAGCCACCGCTGCGGCCACCGGTCGATAGGAGTCCGCGCCGGCCGGTCTCATGCGCCGCGGCCGCCCCGACGTCACGTCGAACGCAACGACCTCGCCGCGGCCGGTATCCGCGACATAGACCGTATAATCGTCGCCTACCGCGACGCCGACCGGCTTGGATAACCGGACTTCACCGCGCTGCCCGATCCGTCTCGCCCGGCCACTCGCCAGGTCCCAGTCGTGAACGACGCCCAGCCCCGCGTCGCCGATGTACAAGTGGCCTCGGTGATAGGCAACGCACGCAGGGCGGGCGACATACGGGCTCACACCCCGCCCACGAAACGCCGTCCGCCAGGTCGACGGAGGCGACACCAGTTCATAAAGGGCATTGAACGACGCGAGATGTACTACACGCGGCTGCGCGGGTGCGGGCGGGAAGTAGACCCACTCGGCCGTGGGGCGACGGCTGGAACACCCAGCCCCGACGCAAAGCCCAAGCACGGCTGCCAGAGCGAGACCCCGGCGAAGGCGGTGACGTGAAAGGGTCACTTCCGATGACAGGTCAAACACAACGCGCTCCGTGCGTTGTTTCGCACCAGCATGTACTTCTCACCGGACATGTCGTGCGGGTCGTGGCAGGAGGTGCACTCGACCCGCCCGTCCGGCAAGCTCACCGTACCCGACGCGATGACACGGTTGGCCGGTCGATAGTCTTCGTCGACCGACGGATACAACACACCTACGGGGTGATTACTCGTCGAGTGACCGGCGCGAAGTCGCCCGGGATGCTCTCGATTCGAAAACCGGGTTTGAGGCGTCGCCGGCGCGATCGCATCCCGCGCGACCGTTCCATCATGACAACGCAGACAGAGCGTGGTTCCAAGACCCGCCGCCTGCGACTCGCGCAGCGGCGTGCCGAACGTACGGTTCAGGTCCGCGTTCGCATCCCACAGAGGCGCCACGGCGGGTGCATCTGTGCCACGAACATGGCACACACGGCATGCGTCACCGCCCGACCAGTCCTTCCCGCTGAAATCGTGCTTCCATCCTTCGGGCCCGGCCGACACCACGGCCCCGGCGAGACAGACAATCACAATCACCCCTGACCTCATCGGCCGGCTCCTTGCGATGACCCCGGCAGCGACACCTGCCGCTTGCTCCGCGCACTGTTGCTGTAGGGAAAACCGACATGCGTGAACCCGTGACACGTCAGTGTGCAGCTTCCCGAGAGCGTCCCCGTGTCTTCATACTCCAACCGACGTCCGCCAGGTGTGTCAGCCGGTGTCACAACCGATAGATCGAAGTTGATCAAGCTCGTATGATCCCCTCCCCCGGCCGAACGACCGACACCGTGCGCGTCATGACACACGCCACACGGCGTGCGAATGTCCACAATGTGGCGGCGGTGGCGGGAGAAGCTTTCGTCTGCGAGGATACTGTCACGGCTGTGACACTGATAGCAAAGTGCGTAGGCCGCCTCGCTTTCGGACGTAAAATCGTCGTTTTCGTAGTTGTAAGCGAGGATCGGCGAGAAGACGGAGCCGTGGGGGCCGTTGGGGCCTGCGCCGCCGGATGCGCCGGAACTGTCACTGTTGTGACAGTCTGTGCAGGTAATGACGCTCCCGACCCTCAGTGGCGGGATGAGGCTGACGACGTCGGCGTTGCGTCTGGGGCCGGCGACGGGGTGGAACGACGGGTTGGAGGTTCGGAATTCCAGTCGCGTGTTGGTCTGGAAGATCTGGCGGGTGGTAACGTTTCTTGGACGACTTATGCCATCGGCGTGACACTTGAAGCAGATTTCGTAGAGGAACCTGGCGCTGTCGACCTGTCTTCCGGTGATGGTGACGCCGGAGACGTTGAAGTTGGGGCCTTTGACGGTTTGGCCGAAGGTACCGCGAACCCGGCCAACGGGATTGGGCTGTGCGGCGTGGGGGTTGTGGCAGTCGACGCACTCGGCGTGTCTGCGCATGGCGAACGGGATTTCGTCGGGATCGTGAACGCCGGTTCGGCGGTCCGGGTTGTGGGCCGAGCTCTTGGCGATGTCGGCGGCGATGTTGAGTGTGGCGACGGTTCCGTTGTGGCAGTTGAGGCAGTTTTCCTCTTCGCGATTGAAGCGAAGCAAGCGCTCGCGCTGCGGTGCACCGTGGATCTTGTGGCAGTTCAGGCAGGCGTTGTCGGCGACGGTGGCGTACTTGAGTCGCTCGGTCGGGTCGACGTTGCGGCCTGGTGTGCGTTTCTTGCTGATCGCGTGCGAGGCGTGTCGCCAGCCGTCTCGATCATGGCAGGAGACGCAGACGGCCCCCATCCGATCGGACACCCGCAGGAAATCGCCAAGCTCGTTGTCGTGGGGATCATGACAGGTCGTGCAGTGGACTTCGCCGTGCGCACCGAGCGGCAGCTCGAACGAAACGACCTCAGGCGCGCGGAGCTGTCGATCGCTGTTGAACAGTGCGCGGTCATATCGGAAACCGATCGGATGGTCGTCGGACAGGTCGTTGGCGAGATCGGTCCGGCCTGGTGGAATGGTCCTTTGGGTCATGACGATCGGGTGGGTCGCGGGCCTGGAGAGCACGTTGCCCAGTGCCATGGAGCCGTCGTGACAGCTCAGACACATTTTGGAGGGACCTGAAGGCTGATCGATCCGCGCGTCGGTCGTGGAGCTTTCGTAGATTCGGTAGTACGTTTGCGGATTCACGCGATTCCAAAGGGGCGTTTGCGGTGCGGCGTTGTGCGGCGTGTGGCAGAAGATGCAGATTTCGTCTTCGGAGACGGCGCGGACGGGGCCTGGTCCGTAGGCGGAGAGGTCGTGTTTGGAGTTCACGACGGAATCGTCGGCGTTGAGTAGGCCGGCAGGGACCAACACCGGGGCGATCATCCACGCCAGGAGATGCGTGATTCGATATCTGTTCATGACGAATCCCCTCCGTCGTGCAGTGAGGTTGGTGCATCGAGATGCACGCTAGGTGGCTGGCAACACGCTGCCAGTGGCACCCAGTTGTTAATCATCGAGTTCCCCAGGTTCAGAGAACCTGGGCCACCCGTACAGACGGTCCGCACAGCGGACCCTACGAGGCTTGGGCCACCTGTACAGACGGTCCGCATAGCGGACCCTACGAGGCTTGGGCCACCCGTACCCATCGAGAGTTTTGGTGCACCAAAATGCACCCTACGTTGGTCGGGTCTGGCGCCCGATGAGCACTGGCAGCAAGCTGTCAGTGGCACCCAGTTGTTAATCATCGAGTTCCCCAGGTTCAGAGAACCTGGGCCACCCGTACAGATGGTCCGCACAGCGGACCCTACGAGGCCCGTACAGACGGTCCGCACAGCGGACCCTACGAGGCTTGGGCCACCCGTACCCATCGAGAGTTTTGGTGCATCGAGATGCACCCTACGTGGCGTCGAATTCACCGGCTGGAAACCGGTGCCACACAGGGTCACTCCCTCGGGTCCTTCGGACCCGGGCCACCCCGTCAGTTCGAGCGGAACGTGTGCGAACAGCTGGAGACGTCGATTGCCCGAATCGGCGACCCAGATGCGGTCGTGATCGTCGATGGTCAGTCCGGCGGGGAGCGCGAACTCACCCGCGCCGCTGCCTTCGTGTCCGAAGGCCATCAGCAGTCGGCCGTCGGGGTCGAATATCTGCACGTTTTCAAAGTGCGCATCCACGATGTAGATCCGCCCGAACCGATCGAACGCGACGCCCTTGGGGAGCGATAGGTCGCCCGCGCCGTTTCCCTTTTGTCCGATGGAGGCCAGCCCTTCTCCGCTTGCGGAGAGGATTTGTACGCGAAAGTTGCCGGCGTCCGCCACCAGGATGCGATCGCCCTCGGCAGCGATGTGGGTTGGGAAGTTGAACTGGCCTAGTGCGGTTCCTCGCTCACCGATCGTAGCCGCCTTCGTCGTGGCCAGATTGAACGCGACAAGTCGATGCGCTCCACCGTCGACCACCCACAGTTGATTGGTCCGTGCGACAAAGGCGATTCCGACAGGCCTGGTGAGTGTGTCGCAGCCAAACCGGCGCTGCAAGTGACCTTTTTCGTCGAGCTGGATCACTTCGTGGCGCTGGGCATCGGTCACGAAGAGGTGTCCGTTGGCCCAGGCAACGCCGATCGGCATGGCAAAACGATCATCTTCGAAGCCGGTGACGAGTCGATGGGTGCGCGATTCCAGATCGAGAATGTGGACGGCGGCTCCGGATGCGTCTGCCACGGCGACGAGATCATCGGAGCGGACCGCGACACCGTGCGGTGCGGTGAAGTTGATCGGTGGTCGAGGGCCTCGGAAGGCGGATTTGAGAATCTCGGCTCCGGACACCTGTGCTTTGAGGTCGTCGCTGCCGCCCAGGACACCGACGAGCTGGATTCTTGGGGTGTCGGGAGGGGCCGGCCAGACGCGCGGTGGATCGATCGGTGGGAAGAGCACGCCTTGCGGTGTTGCACAGCCTAGGGGGAGTGCGAACAGGATTGCGCCGGTCAGAACGGTCATCACCGTTCGAGACCGGAGGGTCGGTGCATCAAGATGCACCCTGCAGGAGTTCAGAGAGCATGGGCGTGTCGGTCCCGCGTTGGAGAACATGCCCGCGCCCGCCTGCGGCGGTCTTTGGCATGGCACCCGACGCAGTGGCACCCGGCGCAGTGGCACACGGCGCAGTGGCACTCGGCGCAGTGGCACCCGGCGCGGTGGCACACGGCCACCCGACCGGAGGATCGGCGCATCAAGATGCACCCTACTTTGCCTGGGCATGGCACCCGGACCCACCGGCTGGAAACCGGTGCCACACAGAGAGTTCGGCGAGCACTGGGCTGGGAGTTTATCGATCGCCGAGAACATTTGGCAGCTCCCTGCGCATTCGGAGATAGACGCCGTAGTTGTCTTCTTCGGAATGCGGAAGATCGAGGCGATCGTACTCGAAGGTCAATTCACTGGAGAACTCTCCGACGACGTACTCCAGGCCTGCGGTCACGTCCCAGGCGCGCGTGATGCCGCCACGGGAGTCGTCCTCAAACCGAAACGCGACGCGTTCGACGGTGGAGAGGGCTTCACCGAGGCGCCAACGATGGTCGAGCCCGATGTCGGTCATCGTCACGTTGCGACGGGCGAGCCCCCCTTCAAAGAAGAGGCGGGAGAATCGAGCGGAGGCATCAAGCGTGTGATCGGGGTCCTGCATCACGTGCCACACGCCGTTGAGATGAAAGGCGTCGTAGGGTTCGACGGTGTCGTCGAAGATTTCGAACTCGCCGCTGAGGGTGTATCGCTTGGTTTCGTATTCGACACCGAGGCGGTGGTGGTTTGTGCGATCGGCTCGCCTTGCGAAACCGGTCGACACGTCGTCTTCCTGATTTCGGTAGGAGAGTCGGTAGTAGGGTGTCAGGCCGTTGGCGAAGCGTTGTTGAATAGAGACGTCGACGCGGACGGTGTCGAGCCGGCCTCGCTGGGGGGTACGCACGAGATAATCGACGAGGACGGTATCGCCGTCGGCGATGCGTCCTGTGCGGATGCGCCCGATCCGGGCGACGTTGCCCTGCTCGAGCACGACATAGTCCAGCCCAGGTCGAAAGATGCGACGGTTGGTCGTGTCGGTGACGACGATCGAACCGATGATGGCGTTTCGGTTTCGCAGTGCGATGGCGACGGGATCACGAAAGGTCTGAGACTCGTTGAGGATGAGACGCTGACCGTCGTCGCCGTCGACCTCTTCGGTGTCGTAGGCGAGCGCCAGGTTGGCGAGCAGTTTTCCCCATCGGTTGTTGCGGTTGTACTGCCAGTCGACGGATGTTCCGTATTGCGTTGTGTTGATGTCGTCCTCGACGTCTTCGTAGAGGGCGAAGAGATCGAACGTGGTGGTCAGGTTCGTGTACTTCTGGTGGACGGCCTGGAAATCGACGCGTTGGGACTCGATGTCGAGCCCTTCGTAGCGCTGGCGGTTGAACTGGTATTTGTAGAGCGTTTGGAGGTTATCGCCGTGTTGGAGAGTCAGTTGCGGGCCGACCTCGAAGAGATCTCGGGCGAAGTCGCCGCTTTCCTCTTGCCAATGGAGGACGCTTCGCAGGATGTTTCGGTCCTCGGATCCAAATGAGAGTTCATGTTCGACGGTGAGCAGGTCTCTTGTGGTCTCGAAGGGTCGCCCGATGCCCTGGTAGTGCTGTTTTGACTTTCCGTGCTCGTAGGCGAGGTCGAGGTTTTGGCTCGGCGAGATTTCCCACTCGGCATCGTATCGGAATGTGCTCTCGGTGAAGTGTTCGTCGTCGAACGGGTCGGCGTTTCCGGCCCGGTCGGTCTCGAGGTAGTCGTATGAGAACTCCATCTGGAGGGCGTCGCCGGCGAGCAGCCAGTTGGCGCCGAACCCCTTGCGTTGCTGGTTGAGTGTTGGCTGGAAGCGCCGGTTGATCCGGTCCTCCTGTTGCAGGCCGTAGACGGAACCGGAGCGCTTGTTTCCGGGGAGGATGTTGGCTCGCAGGTCGTATTGAAGGAGGTAGCCGTTATCGCGATCGGTCCCGTCGAAGAAGGTGCCGGATTCGGTGAATCGGTCCTGGGTGAGGGCGAAGCTGAAATCGCCGCTGAAGGTGATGAAGGCGGGATCGAGGATGACGCCACCGAGTGTCAGTCCGATGCGTTCCTCGAGGGTCCATTCACGGTTGCGCTGCCTGGGATTACGAAGGGAGCCGGCTTGCGCGCGCGTATCGACCTTGCGGTAGGTGTAGTCGCCTTTGAATTCGAGATAGGCGTCGAGGAAGGTGAGGGATAGCGAACGGTTTGCCGCGTTCGGGACATCGTCCTGATCGGGCGTCTGGGCGTTTGCTGATGAGAAGCTGCACGAGAGAACGATCGCCGCGATCAAGCAGGACGAACGGTGTCGGTGGTGTGAGGCTGAGGCATGTACCGCTTGATGCGGTCTCGACTTACACCGAATGGATCTGGCCATCGTCGGTTCCACTCGCCCACATCCTCCGGTGCGGTATTGAAGCGCACAGGTGGATGCCGCGTCGGTTCAGGCTCCAGGCCGCGCCAGGTCTGGAAGAGCGTTTGGTATATGAGATCGGCGCTGGTTTGGCAACAGAAAAATCGCAGGCTGAGCGTTTGCCGGTGGATGACGCGCTGTGAGTTCCTTGTCGGCGGAAGCTTGTGCTTCGTGCTTTGCCAACGACGAGGACATGCCAGCGAGAAAAGTCTTGATCTTTGGTGCTTGGTGGGTATGGTACGAGCGATGGCGCGGACCAGAACAGGGCGACGTGCGTCGGCGGGCGAAGGCATGTCTGCACGGAGGCTGCTTTGTGCAGGGGTGCTGTGCTGGCTCGTCGGCGTGGGTTGTTCGCAAGCGGGTCGCGATCGTCTCTCGCGCTTCTTGTTCGAGGTCCCCGAATCCTCTTCATCTGAGGCACCGACGGATGGTGTGGTTCCGCCGCGTTATGAACGCCCCACGTTGCTTTTGGCGGGTGCTCGGTTCGCGTCGACGCACCCCCCGTTTTCACAGAAGCAGTGCGATCAATGCCATAACGTCGAGGGTGACATGGCTCCTCGGGAGAATCTCCTGGACGCCTGTCGCGCGTGCCATTGCCGGTACTTCATGGACAACATGGGGCATTCGCCCGTCGCGGAGGGTGAGTGCATCGAATGTCACGAGATGCACCGGAGCACCGAACCGAAGCTGTTGAAGATGGGGGTCTACGATCTCTGCGTCGAGTGTCATGATGAGCCGGAGGACTTGAGCGAGCCGGCGCACTCGGGGGCGAGCGCCAAACAGTGTACGGCTTGCCACGACCCGCATTTCGAAACGGACGAGCCTGTCAAGGATGCGGCGCGGCGTCCTTAGGGGCTGGAGTCTTCCGACAACGTCTGAAAGCGCAGAAGAATCGGCCCAGACCGGGTGGAGAAGGATCTATGCGTACAACCGTCAAGTCGAATCGCGGCAACAGCCCTCTGGCGCAGGTGATCAGGAGGGCGCGTGTTCTCGTTATCGTGCTCGCTTTGTCGGCCACGTTGACTGGATGTGGAACGAATCTGAATGAGCTTTTCTTTCAGGCATCGGGAGCGGTTGGCCAGACCTTTCTCGATCAATTCTTGACCGACCTTGCGAACCGGTCGGCGGACAGCGGAAGCGGCTGGGACGCGGTCGTGGATGGCGGCGAAGGCGATGACCTTGCGGCCGACGACGACGATGTGGTCGATCCGGTCGTGGATGACGGCGGCACCACGGGTCCCGCCGGTGATGCGGTGGCAGGCCAAGCGGTGTTTGCCGGCAACGGGTGCGGCGGTTGTCATTGCGCGGACGCCGGTGGCGGATGTGCGATGGCAGCGCCGAGTCTGGTCGGCGTGCCGCAAGAACGCCTTGATGGCATGGCGCAGGGGGGTGGGCATCCAGTGCCGATCGGATTGACGGCGCAGCAGTTAGCGGACGTTGCCGCGTATCTCACCTCGCTCGGGGCGGGTTGAGGCTGGTTTTCGTCCGCTCTTGCGTGCATTTCTTCGTCGTGAACTTGACCCGGTCGTGGCGGCAACCGGACTGGTCTTCACGACTCGATTCTGCTATTTTGATAGGGTTTTGGCGTCAGTTTGTCGATCGTCCTCTTGCCGCGCGTTCATCACGGCGTGAGGGATGTGGTCGTGGGTCATGGACGCGGTTCGAATGGAGGAGAGACTTATGTTACGAGGTCGATGGGCGTCGGCTGTGATGCCGGTAGTGATCGGTGGCCTGCTGTCCACCTGCGTGGCGACGGTGGTGGCCCAGTCGCCCAAGCCCGTCCAGAACAAGCCAACCAAGACGGTTCTTCCCGCCTCTCCGGTCGAGGTCCCCCTGGATGTAAGTGGTGACGTGCCAGTTGTCGAGGTCAAGATCAACGGCGCGGGTCCGTATCGTTTTCTGATCGATTCCGGAATCACCGGAACGGTGATCGATCAATCCGTGGTTGCCCGAGCCGGGTTGAAGGTGGTTCGTCCGGTGAAGTTCGAAGACCGATCACTCATCGCCGCAGACGCGGCTGACCTGGTTCATCTCGACGCTCTCTCGCTCGGCGCCGTTACCTTCGAGGGGTTTGACGCAATGGCGATCGACCTTGGCCGCCAGCTCGGTCGCGCACGCGGAATGGACGGAATTCTGGGATTCAATCTGTTCGACGAGAGTCTGGTGACGATCGACTATCCGATGGGCCGCGTGCGCCTGTGGCGTGGCGAGCTGCCCGAAGCGGACGGGCGAGAGGTTCTGTCCTACACGGTCAAGGATTCGCTCCCGCACATCAGCGTGGGCGTTAAGGACGTTTCGGTCGAGGTCGGGATCGACACAACGTACACCGACGCACTGGGCGTTGGGCACTTTCACCGCGGCAAAATCCCCGTTCGACTTCCGGCGCTGCAGGAACCGCTCACGACGGTCATTTCGGACGCGGAGTTACTCCGTCCGTACGTCGATGGGAAGCTTCGTATCGGCCACAACACGCTACTGGAAGTTCCGGCGAGGCTGGTGAAGGATCCATCGCGTCTGGGGCATGGCGTACTGAAGTACTTCGCGGTGACGTTCGATCGCACGAACGGGCGGGTGCGGTTTCACCCGCGCGGTCATGGCACCTTTTCTCTGGCGCCGGAGTCTCGGTTTGGGATCGTCTTCACGCGCGCCGGGGTCGATCTCAAGGTTGTTTACATCGCCCCGCTGTCTCCGGCGGATACGGGCAATATCCAGGTCGGCGACCGGGTCGTGTCGATCGAACGCCGGAGCCCGATCAGGTTCCGGGATGATGAACTGCAACTCCTCTTGCGCACGGCGGACTCGATCGGCATGAAGGTCGACAAGGGCGGCGCGCAACTTCACATGGTGCTTCGCGTGCAGCCGGGCCGGTAGCCCGGGGCGGTTGGGTTTGTTCCGCCTGTTGCATGGTGTAGCGTATCCCAAGGCAGATGGTCCGCACAGCGGACCCTAATGCTCGGATAGCACAGTCGACCGGCAAGACGCGCGCTACCATCGTCACCGGTTTGAGGCCCGCACACCACAGCATGCCGGCGCCTTCGGATTGGGCATGGCACCCGAAGGCAACATGGCCACGCAAGCGTGAACTGTGGCACCTGGCGCGCTACCATCGTCACCGGTTGGAGGCCCGCACAGCACAGCATGCCGGCGCCTTCGGCTTGGGCATGGTACCCGGCGGCACAACGGACCCGGCTGCTGCCGGCCTAGCATGGCGGCGCTTCGCTTGGCCATGGCACCCGCCGGCTTGGGCATGGCACCCGGCGGCAC
>JAJDDV010000042.1 GCA_029260135.1 Phycisphaerae bacterium
CCACGTCCTCTCATTGGCGCAGTACGTCATGACCTACACCAGAAGCTGGGCGGCAGACAGCCGCAGCGCCCGGGTCCGGCTGAAAGCGGAGAACGACGGCTCCGGCAACAAGTGGCCATGCTGGCAGAGGAGATCCGAATCGAGGACGCACGCATGAAACGCGTTGCCGCGCAGAGGCGGCCGCACTACGTGCCGACAGAACGGATGTAGGTGTATTCGAGATCGAGGATCGTGGCGCCAACTCCGTCCTGATGATCGATGTGCGTCAGGCGAAGCGCGGCGTCGTAGGTGTTGTCGATCGACGTGCCGTTGCCGTAAGTAACGTGATCGACCAGTCCGCTGGAATCGTAGTAGTGAGTGGCGGACAAGATCGGCGCCCCGGCCGGTCCCTGAACAGGCCGGGCACAACTCTCCAGACCCTTCGACTCAGGCCCGCGCCGGTTGACCTTTGGAAAACGAAGCGCCGATCTCGCTCGGTTCACTACTCCAGAGCGTTACGTTCCAAAAGCACGCAACCACGCCCGGCCTGACGCACGCCGCACCGCAGACTGCCCAACGTCCTAGTTCCCGACATCCAAATCCAAAAAACGCTTCGCGTTTCTGTGGGCGCGCAGCGAACAGAAGCTGTCTTTTATTTCTATGGGTGCATGTCGACCCAGGCCCGTGAGTGGCCGGGCTCCTTGCGGTGTTGAGCGTTCAATGAAGGCCGCCCGGACATAGATATGGTGCAGATGGTGAATCGCCGACCGTAATGCTCGCGGGCGACTGTTTCCGGGATCTCGCAGTCCTGGGCAGCCGTGCTCGGGCGCGAACCTCGAAGAGCTCGAAACATACAGGGAGGCTCCGTATGCGATTGAATCAACGAATGGTTGGAACGGCTCTGGTCCTGATCCCCGCACTCGCGATCGTCGCGCAGGCTGCCCCGCTCGGAACCGCCTTCACTTACCAAGGTCAGCTTGAAGACGGCGTAGGACCGATAACAGACTCCTGCGACTTCCAGTTCACGCTCTGGACCGCTGACGTCGGCGGTACGCAAGTCGACGGCGTCGCGCCCGTCGGCGGCGTCAGCCTGGTCGACGGGATGTTCACGGTCGTCTTGGACTTCGGCCCCGGCTCGTTCATCGGCGAGGCACGCTGGCTGGACATCAGCGTCTGCTGCCCGGCGGCCGCTTGCGCACTCGAACCGCTCACGCCGCGCGTTGAACTCACACCCGCGCCGCACGCATTAGCCTTGCCGGGCTTGTACACCGAGCAAGACCCCACCAGCCCGAACATCGTCGGGGGTCACGAAACCAATGCCATCGAACCCGGCACCTACGGCGCAACGGTCAGCGGTGGCGGCGCGGCCGGTTCTGCAAACCAGGTTCTAGACTACCACGGAACGATCGGCGGCGGACGCGGAAACCAGGCCGGAAGCAACGACGGAAACCCTAACTCGGCCCGCGAGGCCACCGTCGCAGGCGGTTTCAACAACACCGCAATCAACGGAGCGAGCACCGTTAGCGGCGGTAGAGACAACACCGCCGGCGGTGTGCATTCGGCCATCGGTGGTGGGATCGCCAATGCCGCGACGGGCGACAACGCCACGGTCGCTGGCGGCGAGACCAACACCGCCAGTGGGCAAACCGGTGTGGTTGCCGGCGGGCGCCTCAACACCGCGTCGGGCACCCGATCCAGTATCGGCGGCGGAGAGGCGAATAGCGCCAGCCAGGATCACGCAACGGTCGCCGGCGGCATGAGCAACATCGCATCGGGCATTCGCTCCGCCGTCGGCGGCGGAGAAAGCAACGTGGCAGGCGGAACCAACACCACGGTGGCGGGGGGACTCCAGAACACCGCAAGCGGCAGTTATGCCGCCGTGGCCGGGGGCTGGGGAAACAACGCCACGGGCGCCTACGGTAATGTCAACGGAGGTTTGGCCAACTCTGCCGCGGCTCTGTATACGACCGCAGGTGGGGGATACAACAACCAGGCAACGGCTCAATACGCAACCGTGGGCGGCGGCGAGACGAACATCGCCAGTCAGGACCATACGACGATCGCCGGCGGTATGAGCAACATCGCATCGGGCATTCGCTCCAACGTCGGCGGCGGAGAGTCCAACACAGCCGGGGGGGGCGTCTCCTCGGTGGGCGGTGGTCTGGAAAACGCGGCGACCGGTTACGCTTCGTCAGTAGCAGGCGGCCGGCTGAACGTCGCAGGCGGTGAATATGCCATCGTCGCGGGCGGAGTAGCGAATCAGGCAGGCGGCAGCTATAGCTTGGCCGCGGGGCGCAACGCCAAAGTCCGCGACGCCGCAACCTCACTCGACGCCGACGGCGACGAAGGCACGTTCGTCTGGGCTGACTCCGACCTCGCCGATTTCGAGTCCACAGGTCCCAACCAATTCCTCATCCGCGCCGCGGGCGGCGTGGGGATCAACACCAACGCACCCACCTCCGCACTCACCATCGGCGGAACGCCCGGCGTCGACGGACTCGAGTTCCCCGACGGAACGCTGCAGACGACGGCTGCCGCTGGCGGGGCGGACAACCTAGGAGACCACACCGCGACCACAACTCTCAACATGAACAGCCAGAATATCACGGGTGTCAACAATCTTACGGCCAACGGTACCATCAATAGCGGCAGCTCAATCACTATCGACGGAACGGCGGGCAGCGAGCGTATCGCCTCCAGCGCTTCGCTTGATTTTGAGACGGCGACAGGGCGCGCGCTGCGGCTCGAAGACAATGCCACCAGCCCCAACCTGATTGGCGGATACAGTGGCAACAGCGTCACTGTCGGGGTGGGCGGCGCAACGGTCGCCGGCGGCGGAGGTTCGGCGGTCGGGAGTTACTTATGCGACTACCCCTATTTTTCTTCCTGTGGAATCTGCGTGGGCGGTGAAAACGATGGGGCGACTTGCTCAAGCAATCTCAGTTGTTTGGGCGGGATATGCCAGCCGAACAGCGGCGCATGCCCGGGAGGGGCGACGTGCGATCTTCGCGAACAACTTACTTGCGATGGAGGGGGCAATGCCGGTGCCCCCTGTGGAAGGTGCACCGTCAATGGTTCTTTGTGTTCGCTCGACATGAATTGTGGTCCGAACGGACCTTGCGTACCCAACCAAGGAGACTGCGCGTCTCCCGGTGTTTGTAGTCCGAGAATAGTCTCCAATAGCGTTACGGGACATTTCGGCGCGATCTCGGGCGGCGTAGGAAACGTCGCCGGGTCTGGATCCGCCGCTACAGTGGGGGGGGGATATTCAAACGCTGCCAGCGCATATGCCGCGACCGTCGGTGGCGGCGCGGTCAACCAGGCCATCGGGGACTACTCCACCATCGGCGGCGGATACTTCAACGAGGCAAGTGGCGTCGCGGCAACGGTGGCCGGCGGCGGGAGCACGTCGGGTTCAGGGACGCGGAACGTAGCGTCAGGCGATGCTTCTGCTATCGGAGGGGGGTACGGTAACTTGACACCGGGAACGGCGTCGACCGTTCCAGGCGGATATTCAAACATCGCTGAAGGTGACTTCAGCTACGCCGCCGGACACAACGCCAAAGCATTTCATGTTGGCGCTTTCGTCTGGGCCGACTACTCGACCCTTTCCTTTTTCAATTCCACCGCTTCCAACCAGTTCCTCATCCGCGCCGCAGGCGGCGTCGGTATCGGAACAACGGACCCTGCCGAGGCCCTCGACGTCAATGGAAACATCCACGCCAGTGGGACAATCGCCAGCGGAAGCTCGATCACCATCGACGGCACCGCAGGGAGTGAGAAGATCAGCTCAACCGACAACCTGGAACTGTACGTCGGAGCCAGCGGGCGGGCGTGGCGATTCGAGTCTGGCAGCGCAGACTCGCACACGCCAAACGTCATCGGCGGCGGCGGCGGCAACAGCGTCGCGGCAGGCGTTCTCGGCGCCACGATCGGAGGCGGCGGCGGTACGCCAACAGAGTATCCCGGTCACTTTAACTCGGTTTCCGGCGGATATGGCACGATCGGTGGCGGGCAGGCAAACGGAGCGGGCGGCTATGGCACTGTCGGCGGCGGAAATTCGAACTATGCTTCTGGCGATCATTCGACCGTGAGCGGCGGTTGGCAGAACTCCGCCACCGCCGAGTCGGCTACCGTTGCAGGCGGGCGGGGCAATCTTGCAGCCGGCGCGCACAGTCTCGCCGCCGGGTATCGCGCCCAGGCCAATCACGACGGGGCTTTCGTCTGGGGCGACTCTACCTTTTCCGACGTCGCGTCAGAAAGGACCGATCAGTTTCGCGTTCGAGCCAACGGTGGGGCACGCTTCGACGACGACGCGCGATGGGTGAACATCTACGACGACGGAACCGACCTGATCACGACGTCGACCGGAGCGCACCTGACAATCGCAGGCGTCTGGACCGACAGCTCCGATCGAAACCGCAAGGAAGACCTCACCCGCGTGGATCCACGGGAAGTCCTCCAACGTCTCAGCACTCTCCCCGTCAACACCTGGCGATTCAAAGTGGAGAATCCATCGGTGCGCCATATGGGGGCGATGGCCCAGGACTTCTACGCCACTTTCGGCTTGGGCAACGACGATCGTCACATCGCAGCCCTCGACACCGGCGGAGTCGCCCTGGCGGCAATCCAAGGTCTTTATGAAATCGTCAAGGACAAGGATCGCCAGATCGAGGAACTGCAAGCCAAAACGGCAACCGTCGAGGAGCTCGAGGCAAAGGTCTCGGCAATGGAAGCAGTGATGCACAAGTTGCTCGCCTCGCAGAGCGGAGGTGCGCAATGACAGGCAAGCCACAACACAACGAATCGACAATGCGACCAAGGCTCCAAAACACAGGCGTGAACCAGCGAACCATTCCATTCTCGAGTCGCCACGCGCCATTACTCCTTCTCTGGGCGATCGCCACGGCCAGCGCCCAGTCCGGCGGCCCATACACCATCAGTAGAAGCACCATCGACTCCGGCGCCGGAACGTGCTCTGCGGCGACCTACAGCGTGACCGCCGCCATAGGCCAGCCCGACGCGCTCAACGCCTCAGGACCGACCTACACCGTCCTCGGCGGATTCTGGACGCCGGACGCGTCGACGCCCTCATGCCCGCCGATGCTCCCGCCCCTGGCCGACCCCGTCGGGATGAAGAACCGCTACCTGACACTCACCCCGCAGAACGCTGGTGAGCTCACAGCCCTGGCGGTGACCACAAACGGCTGGTCGGCATGGGTCGCACCGCCGACCGAAGTGACGGAGAACTCGGGTAACGTGGATCCCGCGGCCGCTCCGAGCTATCCGAGGTTCTGGCTCTCCTCGCTGCAGTGCAGCCCCCATTACGACGACTGGACCGCATTCGGTACGCTCTATGTCTATCACCGACTCATCGGGCCAGCAGACTCCTTTGACGTCAGTACCATCCACCAAGCGTGCGACGTGTCGTCACTAAGCCACTACTCCGCGCCGCTGAACATCCCGACGGCCGATTGGTGTGATGTGATCAGCGACTGCACCACCTCGCCCTGCGGACCACCCAACGGTGTTATTTCCGTGCTCGACGCCGTCGCCGTGCTCGACAAGTTCGCCAACGTACCCGGGGCACCCATCAAAGCCCGGACGGACGTCGAACCGGCCACTCCCGACATGCTGATCAACATCACAGACGTGTCGCAGGTGATCAGCGCGTTCCGCGGAGACACCTATCCCTTTGGAGCGCCAGGGGAAACACCGTGCGCTGCAGCGTCATCGACCTTGGCCGACGCCGCCTCGGTTGATCCCTACGCAGACGCATACCGCATCCTCGACCCGACATCCGCAAACGTGGAACGTGTCCGATTCGACGCCCTTGATCCCGCGAAGAAACCGATCCAGGTCGCGCCGACGACACCATCGGTGCAGCTCGTCCCCCATTCGAGGAGGCTCCAGCCGGGCGGATGGTTCGATGTAGACGTATTCGCAACAGACATCCTCGACTTGAGTGCCTACCAGGTGTCACTTCGCGTGTCAGGCGGAACGTCAGGGAGCATCACCGTCTCACAGCTCTCGATCGACACAGGGCGCCCCGACTACGCCTTCGCACAACTCGCCAGTCTGGAAGCCGTCGACGACCTCGGTCAACGCATGGGCGCCGCAAGCCTGGATGGAAGTCCCGCCGCGACCGACCCGGTATATTTGGGCACGTTCACATTGAGCGCATCGGCCGACGCCGCCGGATCGTTCACGATCGGTCTGGAACAAAGCGAAAGCGGCGCCAAGCTGATTGCAGGCGCCGGGCAACGCGAAGTGCTCCATTCGTCGCCGATGACAGTCGACGTGCGCGCGGCCGGGGATCTCCGAACACCGCGCGAACGATGATGGGAAGCGACGCAGCTCGTTGACAATGACCCGTCGCGCGCTGCCCCGAGCGGCAGGCCGGATCTTCGAGACCATGTGTTGGAGTAGGAGAAGCGAGTCGGTGCAGATCCGGAGCAGACGCGCACCGGAGCGGCCAGCGAGATCAGGCGTGCCCTCTTCTCTGCAAGTCTCATCTTCGTCCGGCTTCCCTTCGACGCCGAATGGTGGATGGGCGAGCAGGCGATCGAGCGTCTCACGCGCGAAGGCGACAACACCCAAGTATCTGATCTGTGACAAAGACAGCATCTTCTGGTGTGACACCTTCAAGCGCTGGTGCAAACGGAAGACTATCCGCCCGCGCTTTGGCGCCGTGGGGCAACATGGAAGCATCGCCGTGGTCGAACGTTTCATCAGAACCATGAAGGACGAGGGAACTCGCAAGATTCTGATCCCGCAACGGCAAGCTGGCTTTCGCAGAGAACTCAATTCGTTCGTCATTTGGTACAACGAGCATCGGCCGCATACGACGCTCCGCGGAAAGACACCGAACGATGCCTACTTCCGACTGCGGCCTGCCAACAGACGACCGCGCATCGAGCCCCGAAAACGCTGGCCTCGCCGCTCCCCCTGCGCCGGACCTCGTACTCTTGTCGCCGGACAGCCGGGCGATCGATTCGCACTGCGCGTCGAATTCCATGACGGCAAGCGACACTTGCCCGTCGTCTCGCTCAAACGCGCGGC
>JAJDDV010000043.1 GCA_029260135.1 Phycisphaerae bacterium
TTCCTTCTCCAGCAGGGAGTTCATGACCAGCAGCGAGTCGCCCGCGATCAGGCGGTTGGTCCAGCCCTTGGCGTGTTTGTAAAACTCGATGGCCTCGCGCAGTGGCGGGTTCTGTTCCGGCTGCTCGAACAGCATCATCTGACCGTTGCCGCCGTCGCCGTTGCGTCGACGTGTGGCCTCGATGATGGAGCGCGGGTCGATGCGCTCGTGGACATGGAGCGAGACAGTCGGCACCTCGAAGCTGGTATGCTCAGCCTTGCCCGCCCAGACAAGCTGCGGGTCGAGGTGCGGGTCGTACTCGTAGGTCGTTTTCTTCCCGTGATCGGGGTCGGTGTCCGGCGTCACCAACCCGACGGGCGGGTTGTTCGCCCGCTTCTTGCCCTTGTGGTCATAGGATGTGATCGCCTTCTTTTCGGGTTTGCGTTCGATCTTCTTCTTCGCAGTTCGCTTCGCCACGTCTTACGAACTCCCATCTTCTCGGAGCCTGCTTCCGCCGTCGCACCCACCGACCCTCGCTGCCGGATCGCCCAACGGTGGACATGATGCCCTGCGACTGGCCGTTCGACAAGTGCAGTACCCTGCCAGCGGCTCCAAGGCCCCCCTAACGGACAGGTTCAGGCCCCTAGGGCAACGTCGAGAACGCGAGAGGCGCTACCATCACGTCCCGCTGCCTGGCCCGGCCGACCCGCCGGCATCACGGGTACTCCGTCGAGTTCCGATTCGATCTGACGCATCAGCGTGCTCCTTCGGTTGGCACTTTCCGGGACAAGTGAGTACGATCCCGGCACCCGGGAAGGTAGGTCGCTCCCACCAAGCGGATCAGGTTCGCAAACGTTGGTCCACCGCGTTTGCGAACCTGGCCCAGCCCGGCATTAGGTGGATTGCGCATGCCCACAACAGTGCGTCGAGAAACCGATCTAAACTGCCCCCCCCGCTCTATCCAGCGGCGAGCCACGGCATCCAAAAGGGGGGCCGGAACGCCCCTCACTGAAGTCCGGCTCAGGAGTTCGTGGTACGTCAAACGGCGCCCCGATGCCTCAAGGAAGCCAATATGATGCAGAGAACTTACAAAGTGCGCGTGCCGTGGTACGAGCCGTTGCCGGTCGTCCGCGAGGTATTGAGGGTGTACGATGGGGTGTCGCAAGAGTTGATCACCTCGCTCATCCGGACGCTGCATGAGCTTCGCGGTACACCCCAAAGCCAGGTCGACTGGAAAGACCCGGACCAGTGGATCAGTGAGCGGCTCTCAGGAGACCTGGCTGCACTGGCTCGGCGCTTCTGGGAGGAAAGCGGGCATCGCGCGAACCCGCGCTACCTCAGTGGCCCGGACTACCTGATCAAGGTCTATGCTCTGAGCGTTCCGGATGTGCGCGGTACCCATCGCCATACCGAGCTTGGTCGCGCCTTCGTCAATGACGAACCCTACGCCATCCGGCAGGTCGATGAAGGGGAGGGTGTCGTCAAGATCCTAGCTATCCTATCCACGAAGTCGCCGGCAAAGCTCCGCGATCTCTACGACGATTGGGCAGCGTTCGTTCGGGAGCATTCCAAGTTCAAGGCGGACGCGTCGGTCCGCGGTGCGCTGCGGGAGCGGCTTAGAGACCTCAGAGACCGCGGCCTAATTACGAGAGAAGGACAGGTCTACACGATCACGCCGAACGGGTTGGACTACTGTGGAAGCGGCCCCGATCCGGACCCGGCGCAGGAGGCGGTTCGTGCGATCAAGGCGTTCAACGACAGGCAGCAGGAGGTGCTTCGGGAGCGCCTGATGGAGATGCACCCCTACCGCTTTGAGCACCTGGTCAGCGAGCTGCTGGAGGCAATGGGCTACGACGACGTGGACGTTACCAAACAGAGCGGGGACAAAGGCGTGGACGTGGTCGGGACGGTGCAGTTTGGAATCACGACGGTTACGGAAGTTGTTCAGGTGAAGCGGCACCAGGGGAGCATCGGTCGGCCGGTGCTCGATCAGCTTCGTGGGGCCCTTGTGTACCATGAGGCCATTCGGGGGACGATCATCACGACGGGCCGTTTCAGCGAGGAGTGCAAGAAGGCGGCACTCCACCCGGGCGCTGCCCCGATCAGCCTGATCGACGGCGATCGACTACTGGACCTCCTGATCGAACATCGTATCGGCGTCGAATCGCGCCCCGCTACGCTCTTCGAGGTCGATGAGGCGTACTTCGCCGCCCCGACCGATCCGGATGCGGTCGACGAGGCTGATGCTGATGAGTAAGAATCCGGATCGGAGAAACGAGGCACGGGAACTCTACGATTGGTTTAAGCTGCGCGCCTGCTACCCCGAGGATGGTGGCAGCCGCCTAATAATCAGGGTGGCCGACGAGGCGAAACGGCGAGTCAACGACTTCCTGTTCACCACACGAAGTTCTACCGGGCAAGAGAAGACGTTGTCACCCGGGATCGCGCTGATTATGGAGGCCCTCGATTGTACGAAAGATCGATGGCAAGCGTTGCTAAATGAGCCGGTCCGCCCCGGAACACAAATTGGCCTCACCATCGACGGCCTTCTCGATCGCCCAGATCGCTTACCGTCGATGCTGGCGGGCTTCCGAATCCTCTTTGATGCGCGCGCAGGCAAAGACAGCCCCGCCGTGTTGATCGAAGAGGAAGGCAGGTTTCCCGGTCGTGAGAGCTGGCAAGCGATAGCGCTCGATCTAGCCGCCGCCCTGAGGAAGATCCGTGATTCGACGTACCCGCGCGATGAGATTGAGCGACACGAGGGGGCATACCGGGACGATCTAGAAACCGTTGACGAGCTCCAGCTTCGGATTCAATCCAAGAGACCAAACTTGGAGCCCGTGACATCGTTGCTGGGCCACGTGATTTCACTCAAGTCGCACCTACGAATCCCCGTCGGTCCGTCCCTCGACGCCTTAGCCGAATGCTGGGAGGGCGTCGTGCGCGGGACTTGGCCCATACGATCGAAGAAGATCGCCCCCTCCTCTTCTGACGCAGTAGCACGGAGGCGGCGGACAAAGGAAGAGGTCGACAAGCGGATCTTCGAAGCCCTCTATCTGGTCCACAAGGAACCGGGTCTGGCCGACGCCGAAATCGCACGTCGCGTTGGCATCAACAGTTCACAACTTTCCCGAAGTCCAGTCTATCAGAAAGCAAAGGCGATTGCGCGCGCCGGGGATCGTCCGAAAGGCTTCATCGTACGCGGGACCGACGACGACACCAGTGTGGAAGCGGAATCGAACGACGACGACCCCTCTGCCAAGGACTGGGACTCTTAGCAACGCCTTTAGCAACGCTCGAGGCAACGCCCCCCCGATTATCCGTTCAGGAAGGGACATTTTCTGCGGACACTCCCAACCTCAAGCAATGATACGCGACAGGTAGGACGCCTGTACCAAGGAGCCGATCGAAATGGACACGAACGCTCAAGATGTGCGTCGCGAGATGCAGCATTGGGCCGTTGACGCCATCGTGTGGTTTGCCGCGCTTGCTCACGCGCGGGTCTCCGAGAACGCCCAGAAGGGCACTCGCGCCGAAGATGAGCTCAAACGAATCGGTGTGGAAGTCAACATTGTCCCGGCCTCCGGACCAATAATGAGGCAGTCGGACGCAACGTCAGCCGACAGCAACTGTCGAGCGGAAGTATACGCCGATCCACCCAAGAGGTCTGCCCCAGATGCGAGCGGGTCCCACGCATGAGTCAACAACCGTGGAAACTGAATAGACCTATGGAGATGCACGCTCCCGATCCAGCCACTCCGGACCGTCTCCTCCGCGTGAAGGACGTGTGCGACATCGTGAAGTGCTCCGACCGCGCTCTCCGTCGTTGGGTCGCCAGTGGCAAATTCCCGCCTCACGATTTGAAGATCGGCCGGAACCTGCGCTGGCGAGAATCAACTGTTGACAGGTTTGTGCAAGGTGAGTGGAAGGGAGACTAGTCTTGAAAGTGCCAGAAAAAATGCCCGCTCGGAGTTGTCGCTCTGCGGGCACTACAAAGGGCGTCGCGATGGACTCACGACAAGGTGATTATACAACTGGGAGGCGACGGGGCAAGCGCGAAACCACGTTTGAGCGAGTCGCACTCGATTTCGCCAACGAGATGCTGGAGGCCGAACGATGCCTTGTTGCGTCGGGCTGGCTCGATCCCGTAGCTCTGAACAATTCCGCGTTCGAGCTGGGGTTATCAGGATATCACTTCTGCGATACTCTCCCAAGCATCCTGTACTGTTACTTGTGCTTGTGCGCCGATAACGACCGCGCACCGAGTCCCGCCGAGTTCTGTGACCTTGCCAACCGCAATCTCGTAGTCGTTTCTGAGGACGAGCTGATCGAACTGGTACTCGGGACGAGAACACAGGCAGGGCAAATTCGCGAGTATGCGCTCCTGGTCATCGACTTCGCCAGCCGCCGAAGCCGGGCCCGCCGGTGCCTCGCCCTTGCCGCCCATCTCCTTTCGGGCGATCCCGGTGCGTTCGAGGTAACGGTGCGGCGAAAGCGCATCTCGACGACGCAGTTGCCTTCAGGCGAGGCGGTCCACATTCCACAGCATCTGAGGCGGCGAGACTGGAGGAGGCGGCATGTCGGCTAGTATACTCCCGTTTGAGATTCGAACCGAACTCGCCGATCGGCGCGGCAACCTCCGCTTCATCGCATGCTGCGAAGGCACTGACCTCGCGGTTGAGGTCTACTCACCCGGTAACGGTGAGAAAAGAAACAAAGTGGCCACCAAGTGGGCGAGCGATGGACGGCTCCGGAACGGGCATCCACTCGACCGAAAGGAAATCTCGGCCGCGCTGGAAAGGGCGGAACTGGACGCGATTCCGTTCATCGAGGCAGCACTCGCACCACACGACGACGGACCGGAATTGCAGATCGTACGGGCTGCATCATACACCTCCGACGCGTTGATCGCCGAGCTCGCCTGGAACACCGAAACTGGCCGCCCGGATTTCATCGTTCTCGACCGGCACGACGGTCGTGTGTGGCGGAGCGATCGCGTGGACATATCACCTTCGACAGGCCTTGTTCCGCCCGAATGCTGCGACGGTGTCGTTACACCCGGCGGATCGATGCCTGGCTCTGTCCTCTTGCCCACAGAGGTTGACGAGACTGGCGAGGATGAGGGCCGACTGCGTCTGGACCTTCGAACGTTCATCGATCGCTACGTGGAGCTTCCGGGCGACGCCGCGGCGTTGGCGGTGAATTATGTGTTGCTCACCTGGCTCTACGACTCCTTCGACGAGCTGCCCTACCTTGCGTTCCGCACGGCTGACGCCGGCCGAGGGAAGTCGAGGGCCCTTGAGACGGTGGGTGCACTGTGCTACCGCCCGATCCTCTGCGGCGGTGGGTCTACCGCAGCGGCTACCTTGCGTCTGCTGCATCACTTCGGCGGTACTCTCATCGCCGACGAGTTTGACCAACGAGACACCGAGCTAGCCGCCGAGATCACGAAGATCATCAACCAGGGTTTCCAACGAAACCGGCCACTGGTCCGATGCGACGGCGAACAAAACACGCCGACAGCCTTCAGATGCTTTGGGCCCAAGATCTTCGCTCTACGGAAGGGG